>JAUVMS010000019.1 GCA_030600135.1 Hyphomicrobiales bacterium
CAGTCTCAGCATACGGCGTGGCGCGGCCATGTCTTCGGCGATCTCGCGTAGCGCGGTCTCCTGCGAGTTCGTCAGCGAGAACGGGAGGGCCTCGCGAATGCGCGCAGCAACGGTGCCGTCACCAACGATGCTGCGGCCCTTCGTGGCGCGCACGCTTTGGCGCACAATCGCCAGCGCCAGCTGGTTGGCAAGAAGCTCGTCATAGGCAAGGCGCTGCCATGCGGTGCCCGTGAGTGACAGGTCGCTCGGCTCCAAAGGGCGATGCAGGCGGGTCAACGCGGTGGCGAAGGTCGGCCAGTTTTCTCGTTCGAGGAGCGTTGCATCATGCCAGTTGGGCAGCGCTGGAATGTACTCCAGTGCCTGCTGCATTGCCTTGCCGAGGACCTTGCCGGAGAGCCCCGCGGTGAGTGGGTAGACCGGCTCGAGAAGCGGCAGCTTGTCGGCTTCTTCGGGCGAAACAACATAATCCGGATGGGGGAGTTGCAATTTGTCGGCATAGCTCTCGATGCGACCGCTTACGATGCGTTCCTCGCCGACGGGAAGGAGACGCTCGAGATAGCGCCGATCTGCCTTGAAAAAAATCAAGTCGATGCGACCGCTTTCATCCTCGCAGACGACCCGATAGGGCGCCTTGCTTTGGCGCGATGGCGGCGCTTGATGCTTTAGGACACGCAGTTTCAACGTCGAGATCGTGCCCGGGATTGCTGTCGCGATGGTCGGCTGGGCGCGCCGGTCGACGATACCGCTGGGCGTATGCCAGAGAATATCGATGATCCGCGCGTCGGTAACATTGGCGGGAAGCCGGACGACTTTGCGCAGAAGCGTGCGCAGCCGCGGGCCAACGCCTTCCAGGGTCTCCACCGAGGCAAACAGGGGCAAGAGGATCTCAGGACGCATTTTTCGCCAATTGCGGTCGTTGGCCCAGCGGGATGGGGCGATGGCCCGACCTGCAACGAGCCAACGGGCTGACAGGAGCGTAGGCGAACGCTATATCACGCGTTCATGGCGCAATCGAACGCATGGCGCGCCGGTTTGTTCACAGCCACTGGAAAACTGACATGCAATGCCAATCCGATGAGCTGGAGCGAAAGCGCAAGCGGGCACACTATCGGGCCAATCATCGCGGGACCAAGGAAATGGACCTGATACTTGGGCGCTTTGTGGAAGCCGCGATTTGCGCCATGTCGGAGGCCGAGCTGGAGTTGTTCGAGCAGTTGCTCTGCATCTCCGATCCGGAACTACACGCATGGTTGCTCGATCCGACGCTTTCAAAGCAGAGCACATTTGCGGATCTGCTCGAAGAGATCCGCCGATTTCATGGCATTGGAGCTGAGCGCGCGGCGGATGCTCGCCGCTAACTGACAGGGCTCGCGGGACGTGCAGGACCTTATGGACAAACCTGACAAGGTGTTGATGGCGGGCGTGCCCGAGGGGCTCGATGCGCTGGTGCTCGCACGCTTGGTTCGCGATCGCAGTGAGCGTCGGGACGCGCCGTCGATGTTCGTGCATGTGGCGCGGGATGATCGGCGGCTGGAGGAGTTGCGTACGGCACTCGCATTCATTGCGCCTGACGTGCGGGTAATGGTGCTGCCAGCCTGGGATTGCGTGCCCTACGACCGGGTGTCACCCAACACCGCGATCGTCGGCCGGCGCATGAGCACTTTGGCAGTCTTAGCCGCAGGCAAGCGGCGGGCGCCGACGATTGTGCTGACAACCGTCAACGCAGCCTTGCAGCGACTGCCGTCGCGCGACTTTGTTCGCGGTGCTGTCAGGAAACTGGCACCGGGTCAGCGCATTGACATGGGGCGCCTGGCAAAGCGTCTTGACGCGCTCGGTTACCTGCGCACGGGCACCGTCATGGAGCCTGGCGAGTTTGCCGTGCGCGGCGGGATACTCGATCTCTTTCCGCCGGGGCGCGGCAGGCCGGTGCGTCTCGACTTCTTCGGTGACACGCTCGAGAGTATGCGCCAGTTCGATCCGGAAACCCAGAGAACCAGCGCGGCGGTCAATCGTCTGATCCTGCTACCGGTGAGCGAGGTGGCGTTCGGCGACAAGGTGCGAAAGGCCTTTCGCCAGCGCTATGTCGAGTTGTTCGGTGCCGTGACCAGCGAGGATCCGCTTTATGAGGCGGTGAGCGCCGGTGCCCGCTACCAGGGCATGGAGCATTGGCTGCCGCTGTTCCACGAGGGCTTGGAAACCATCTTTGAGTATGTCGGTGATGCGCCGATAAGTTTCGATCATTTGGCGGTCGATGCCATTGCCCGGCGCATCGAGCAAATCAACGATCATTATGAGGCACGCATCGACGCGCTGGAGCAAAAGGCATTCGGGGCGCCGCCGTACAAACCCCTGCCGCCGGATGAAATGTTTCTCGACGAACGCCTGTGGGATGCCGCGCTCAGAGGGCGGAACGTCTATCGTTTGGAGCCGTTCGAGCAGCCAGAAAGTGGTGGTGAGCTGACGGTGGTTTCCATCGGCGGTCGGCGCGGTCGCCAGTTCACGGCAGAACGGGCGAGCGTAGACCAAAACGTCTTCGATGCTGTTGTTGCCCATATCGATGAGCGACGACACAAAGGTCGGCGTGTTGCCATAGCGTGCTGGAGCAATGGTGCCCGCGAGAGGCTCATCAAACTGCTTGGTGACCATGGTCTCAAGTCGTCAACCAAGGCTGAGACCTGGCCGGAGGTGGAAGAAGCAGATACTGGCGTCGTGAATTTCGTGCTGCTCGGTATTGAGCATGGTTTCGAAACGGCCGAATTTTCGATCATCGGCGAGCAGGACATTTTGGGTGATCGCCTGGTTCGCCGACGACGCAGTTCGCGCAAGGCGAGCGATGTTCTGACAGAGGTGGCGAGCCTGAGCGTCGGCGACCTGGTGGTGCATGTCGACCACGGGATCGGCCGTTTCGAGGGTTTGAAAACCATTAAGGCCGGGGGCGCACCGCACGATTGCCTCGAGCTCGTCTATCACGGCGGAGACAAGCTCTATTTGCCGGTCGAAAACATTGAACTGCTGACGCGCTACGGCTCCGATGAGGCTGGTGCGCAGCTCGATAGGCTGGGCGGCGCGGCGTGGCAATCGCGCAAGGCACGGCTCAAGCAGCGCATCAGAGACATTGCCCAGTCGCTCATCCGCGTGGCGGCGATGCGCGAACTCAAGACCGCGCCAGTGCTCGCGATGCAGGAAGGGCTATTCGACGAATTCTCGGCACGGTTTCCCCATGAGGAGACGGAGGATCAGCAGACAAGCCTCGACGCCGTCGTTGCCGATCTCGCGAGCGGCCGGCCCATGGATCGGCTCATTTGTGGTGATGTCGGCTTCGGTAAGACCGAGGTGGCACTACGAGCCGCATTCGTCGCCGCGATGAACGGCAAGCAGGTCGCGGTCGTCGTACCAACGACGCTGCTTGCGCGCCAGCACTACAGAACCTTTGCCGATCGATTTCAGGGCTACCCTATCAAGATTGCCCAAGCCTCACGACTGGTCAACGCCAAGGATTTGGCCGAAACCAAAGCGGGGATGGCGTCGGGCGCGATCGATATCGTCATCGGGACCCATGTGCTGCTCGGCAAGAGCATCACCTTTGCCGATCTCGGCCTGCTGATCATCGACGAGGAACAGCACTTCGGTGTGCAGCACAAAGAGCGGCTGAAGCGGCTGCGCGGTGATGTGCACGTCGTCACGCTAACGGCGACGCCCATTCCGCGCACACTCCAGCTCTCGCTATCCGGGGTTCGCGAGTTGTCGCTGATAACGACGCCGCCGGTCGACCGGCTCGCCGTGCGCACCTACGTAACGCCGTTCGATCCCGTCATATTGCGCGAGTCGCTGCTGCGCGAGCGTTACCGCGGTGGGCAAACATTTTACGTCTGTCCGCTGATTTCCGATCTCGATGAAATTGCCATCTTCCTGGCCGAGACTGTGCCGGAGCTCAAGGTCGCCATAGCCCACGGGCAATTGGCTCCGGGCCAGCTCGACGACGTCATGAACGCCTTTTACGACGGTCAATATGATGTACTGCTGTCGACCACGATCGTGGAATCGGGGCTCGATATTCCGTCTGCAAACACGCTGATCGTCCATCGCTCGGACATGTTTGGGTTGGCACAGCTCTATCAGTTGCGAGGCCGGGTGGGCCGTTCCAAGGCGCGTGCTTACGCCTATTTCACGATCCCCGTGAACAAGCGCTTGACGGAGGGGGCCGGCAAACGGCTCAAGGTTCTGCAGTCGCTCGATACGCTCGGGGCCGGCTTCAGCCTGGCCAGTCACGATCTCGATATTCGTGGTGCCGGCAACCTGCTGGGCGAAGAGCAATCAGGCCATATTCGCGAGGTGGGTTTCGAGCTCTATCAGTCGCTGCTCGAGGAGGCGGTGGCCGCGCTCAAGGGGGGCGACGCCGGCATCATCGAGGACCAATGGTCGCCGCAGATTTCGCTCGGCACCTCCGTGCTCATTCCGGAAAGCTATGTGTCGGACCTGCAGCTCAGGCTCGGGCTCTACCGTCGGCTGTCGACGCTCGTTGCGCGCGAGGAGATCGATGCGTTGGCAGCCGAGCTGGTGGACCGGTTCGGCGCCTTGCCGGAGGAGGTGCGCCACCTGTTGGAGGTGGTCGAGATCAAGGCCTTGTGCCGACGGGCAGGCGTGGCGCAAATCGATGCCGGACCGAAAGGGGCCTCGCTCAGCTTCCGCAAAAATTCCTTTGCCAACCCTGAAGGCCTCATTGGCTTCGTCCACAAGTCGGGCGATCGGGTCAAGCTGCAGCCGGACCATAAGCTCATCTATTTCGCTGAATGGCAGGAGCCTGAACGGCGCCTCAACGGCGCGCGCGCGCTCGTGCGCGAATTGGCCGAGATTGCAGAAAAAGGCGCCAAGCCAATGGCGGCGACCGGCTAACTCCGCCGACTGACCGTTCAGTTCGTTGGCTTTTGCGCCCACCAGGTGTCGAGCTGAAATCCGTACAGCGAGGTCGTCTCGGGGAATGCAAGGTTTGTCCAGTGGGCGACCCATTGTTTGGGTAGATGAAACAGCGGCACCACATAGTCGCCCGACAGAAGCACGCGGTCGAGCGCCCTGACGGCCGAAACGAAGTCCGCGTGTGAGCGGGCCTGCAATACGGCTTCGATCATGGCATCGACCGCGGGATTCTTGACGCCCGGATAGTTGAACGTACCTTGCGTGTCGGCCGATTTCGCGCTCCAGCGGAACGACTGCTCGTTGCCTGGCGAAAGGGACGCCGGCCAATTGTTCTGCACAATGTCGAAATCAAAGGAGGTCTTGCGGCGCTGATAGATGGCGGAGTCCACTTGGCGCACGCGGGCTTCGATGCCGGTGCGCTTGAGGGCGCGGGCGAAGGTCAAGAGTAGGCGTTCCTGCGAGCGCGTGGCCGCCATGATTTCAAAGGCGACGGGCTTGCCGGTCTCGGCGTTGACCAGGCGGCCATTCTTCAAGACGTATCCGGCTTGTTTGAGCAGCCCCATGGCCTTGCGAAGGTTTTGGCGATTGCGCCCTGTACCGTCGCTCACCGGAAAGGTGTGGGAGCCGTCTAGAACATCTGGACGGACCAAATTGGGGAATTTTGCGAGCAGCGCGCGTTCACGCTCGTCGGCTGGGCGGCCGTGCGAGGACAACTCCGAACGATCGAAGTAGCTCTGCGTGCGGACGTAAAGCCCGTGGTAGAGGTTTTTGTTTAGCCACTCGAAATCGAACAGTAGGGTCAGCGCGCGGCGAACCTTGGGGTCGTTGAACGGGGCGCGGCGCGTGTTGAAGACGAGCGCGGACATGCCAGAGGGTAAGGCGATCGGAAATTCGGCACGCTTTACACGACCATCCTTTGCCGCGTGGAAATCGTATGCCTGCGCCCATTGGCCCGGATCACCTTCACTGCGAACGGTGAAAAGGCCCTTCTTGAACGCTTCGAACATGGCGTTCGTGTCGCGATAGTATTCAAAATGGATTTCATCGAAGTTGGCACGTCCTCGCAATGCCGGCGTGTCCCTGGCCCAGTAGTCGGGGTTGCGTCGATAAGTGATCGATGTGCCGGCTTCAGCGGCTGCCACCAGGTAGGGGCCACTGCCTAGAGGTGGCTTCAGCGAGGTCTGCTCGAACTTTTCGCGGTCGACGGAATGCTTCGGCATGATGGGCATGAGCCCCATGATTAACGGCATCTCACGATCGCCATCGGGCGAAAATGTAAACTTGACAGTGCGCTCACCGATCTTTTCGACCTTGATGACCTTGGAATAATAAAACCGGTGATTGGGGCGGCCTTTGTCACGCAGAAGGGCGTGCGAGAAAATCACATCATCGACGGTGATGGGCTTGCCGTCGGAGAAGCGCGCCTTATCCGTGATCGCAAAGGCGACCCAACTGCGATCATCCGGCGTCTCGACGGTTTCGGCAATATGGCCATAGAGGGAGAAGGGCTCGTCCAGCGCCCGCATCAGCAAGCTCTCATAGACATAGCCTCTCAGCCCGGCGGCGGCGACACCCCTTACGATCAAAGGATTGAGACTGTCGAATGTGCCGAGCACACTCAACGAAAGGCGGCCGCCTTTGGGAGCACCGGGATTGACATAACCGAATTGTGTATAACCTTGCTGGTACTTGGGCTCACCGTGCATCGCGATGGCATGGCGCGGCTCAGCTAGCGCAGAGCTGGTCCAGGCAAGCCCAATCAGCGCCAATATGATGAATCTCATCGTGCCATTTGCCCTTCTACTGTTCGATCAATCCTGCCCGTTCGATCAGATCGAGGCACTTGGAGCGTGCAATTTTCGGCGATAGATAATAATTTGCAGCCGTTCTGGAGCGGGCCAGAAACGCCAGCATCCATCACAATCTGGCCGTTATGAGGGCCGTGTCGGGTTCTTCACAATTGGAGCACAAAGGCGTGGCAAGCATGGCACGATCCACAGCCATTTACTGCGACCAGTTGCCCGCGATGCAATTTTGTCACGGGATTGCCTCAATTGGCGCAGATCAGGCCGAGCATCTTTTTTGGGTACGACATGCTGCAATGCATGGCGATGGGCAACCGGCAGCGGTTGGGTTGGAACGAAAGGTTGGGATTCCATGGCAGAGGTGACACGACAGTTTGGAAGGCCCGCGGGTATGGGTCGTTGGCGAACTGCAGCGATTGTCCTTGCGGCAGGAGCATTGTCCTTGGGTGGGCAAGCCGCGGCTCAGGGAAAGAAGGCCGATGGGGCTTCAAAAAGCGCCTGGGTGAAAATTTGCGACAAGGCGCCTGTCAAGGCGGACGAAAAGAAAGAAATTTGCATCACTCATCACGAGCGCCTCGATGGAAACACCGGCATGGTTCTCGTTTCGGCGGCCATCCGCAAGATCGAGGGCCAGAAAAAGGAACGTTTCTTGATAATGGTGCCGCTCGGGATGGCGATACCGCCAGGCATCCAGGTGCGGTTCGACGAGCAAAAGGAGCCGATCAAGTTGCGCTATTCGATCTGCCATCCCGGTGGTTGCACCGCCGAGACCGATGCAAGCCCGGAACTCGTGCAAAAGCTGCGCAAAGGCAACAAGCTGATGGTCGCCGCCATCAATGCGCTCGGCAAGCCCATCGGGTTTCCTGTTCCGCTGAACGGCTTTACGAAAGCTTACGAAGGTCAGCCGGTAGACAGCAAAAAGTACGCGGACGCACGGCGCAAGTTGATGACCACCATTCGACGGCGCCAAATCGCGCGGGCGAAGAAGCAGATGGAAGAACGTAAGAAACAAGAAGAAAAGGCAAAGCAGTAGCCTCTTACAATCTGCGAATTTGAATTAATCGGATATTTTAGAGCAAGTTCACAATGGATGTGGGCTTGCTCTAATATTTTGTGGTTCGGGAAAATGGGCTCTCAGCCGATGGCTTGCCAAAGCCGACCCGGCGGCTGGAACAGCCATGGGCGGCGAAAACGCCAGATCGTTACCGTTCCGATAAAACTTGGTCTGATCACGCCCTAGCAGGCTGTTGAAGAACTCGTGTGGATCGCGACACCTGTCGTTTTTTCGTCTCCGACGAGAAGCGGTGCGCAGCGCGATGCGGGTGCATCGGGCCAGCGACGCGACGCCGCCCAGCGCTCAAATTTCGCTCGCATCGCGACCTCACCGAGTTCTTCAACAGCCTGAACCTAGTGAACGTCGACGTATCTGACGTGGTATGTTCCGTCGTCATCCTCATCGAACAGTTCGTCGATCTGGGGATGGCGAACGGGTGCGCCTGTGTCGTCAGGCAATAGGTTTTGCTCAGAGACATAGGCGACATATTCGGTGTCGGCATTCTCAGCTAGGAGATGGTAGTAGGGCTGGTCTTTTCGGGGCCGGATTTCCTCGGGAATGGATTCCCACCACTCCTCGGTGTTCGAGAAGGTCGGGTCAACGTCGAAAACCACGCCCCTGAACGGATAAATCCGATGGCGAACGACCTGTCCGAGCTGATATTTGGCGCTCTTGTGTTTCGTCATCTGGTGGGTCGCACCTATTCAGCGTTGGAACACGACACTGTGTGCCATTTCAAAGTATCGGGCAGGTAGTTGTCAATTCACCAGTGGGCCATATGGATCGGTCAAGTCGGCGGGTGATCTGATCACAGGCCGTATGCCGCGGCCCGCTCGGGGTCCTTCTCGCTAACGAGATGGGCCAAGTCGACGATCACTTTTGCCTGTTTCCAGGTGGCATCGTCCTGCATCTTGCCATCAATCATCACGGCCCCGGTTCCGTCGGGCATGGCGTCCAGGATGCGTTTGGCAAAGGTGACCTCGTCGACATCGGGGCTGAAGACATTTTTTGCGATCTCGATCTGCGTCGGATGGAGCGACCAAGCGCCCAGGCATCCCTGTAGGAAGGCATTGCGAAATTGCGCTTCGCACGCGGCGGGATCGGCAAAATCTCCGAATGGTCCATAAAATGCCTTTAGGCCATAGGCTGCGCAGGCATCGACCATGCGGGCACAGGTATAGTGCCAAAGGTCCTGTTGAAAGAATGCGCGCGCGGCAGCGCTTTCGCCCTCTGCGCCGGGATCAGCGAGAACGCCGTAGGCCGGGTGACCGCCCCCCACGCGCGTCGTCTTCATGCCGCGCGAGGCCGCAAGATCGGCCGGCCCGAGGCTCATGCCGTGCATTCGCGGGCTGGCGGCGGCAATTTCCTCGATGTTGTTGACACCTTCGGCGGTCTCGAGGATCGCGTGGATGAGGATTGGCTGCGCAATTTCGTGTCGTGCCTCGAGTTGGGCGAGCAATTGATCGAGATAGTGGATGTCCCACGATCCTTCGACCTTCGGCAACATGATGACATCGAGTTTGTGGCCAACCGCCGGCACAATCTCAAGGATGTCGTCGAGCGCCCACGGGCTGTTGAGGCAATTGATCCGGGTCCACAGCCCCGTGCCAGTGAATTCACTGGCTTCGGCCATGGCGATAAAGCCCTGTCGCGCTGCAATCTTCGCATCGGCAGGAATTGCATCCTCGAGATTGCCGAGCACGACGTCCACCTGGTTGATGAGCGCCGGCACCTTGGCGCGGATCTTCTCAATGTGGGGTGGAACGAAATGGATCATTCGCTCGAGGTGGATCGGCAGTTGGCGATATGGCTCAGGCGCCCCGATTGCGAGCGTTGAATAGAATTTTTGAGGTGTGCGGATAGCGGCCATGCTCAGGTCCTTCACTCTCTCTGAAATATGGCGCGGCACAGTGATGGGAGGCAGCCTCGAAGTCAACAATCACCGAGTTCGAGAGTCGCCATGCCCTCAGCTAGGCGGCCTCGGAGCGATCGGTTGGCTGGTCATTGAGGTAGCGCTCAGGCTCATAGGGTTTGTGCACCAGCGCCGAGCCGGGCACGGGCTTGGCGAACAAAAAACCCTGAACGGCGTCGCATCCAAGCTCCTTGACCAAGCGAAACACTTGCGGGCTTTCAACGCCCTCTGCAACGCAGTTCATCTCGAGGCCGCGGCACATGCTTACGATGGTCCTGAGAATGTGCTGCTTTCTCTCGCTGCACTCGACACCCAAAGTGAGCGACTGGTCGATTTTCAGTTTGTGGAACGGGAATTGGTCGATCATGGCGAAACTGGCATAGCCCGAACCAAAGTCGTCGAGAGCAATTCGGATCCCGGCGCTCTGCAGAACGTCGATCGTATGAAGCGTGAGGTCGGGGTTCTTGATGAGAGCGGTCTCAGTAATCTCTATCTCAAGGCGTGCAGGGTCGAAATTGTGGTCGGCAAGGATTTGCAGTATGCGCGGCCCAAGGTCGGCATCGGAGAATTGGATCGCCGAGATGTTGAAGGACAAGGCGATCTCGCGCGGCCACTTGGCCGCCTCCGTCAACGCCTTGCTGAGCAAAATGTCGCAAAGTTTGTTCGCTAGGCCTGTTTCCTCGGCGATGGCGATGAATTTTTGGGGTGAGACGAACTCCTGGTTGGCGTCGCGCCAGCGGGCGAGTGCTTCGTAAGCCGTGATCCGCCCGTTCGAACTGTCGATGATGGGCTGAAAGTAGACCTCGAACTGACTTTCGGTGAGCGCCGCCCGCAACGATTGCTCCATTGATGCGCGCGCGCGAATTTCAGATTCGAGCTCAGGGTCGAACGTTACCGCCCGACCTCGCGTGGTTTTCTTGGAATGGTAAAGCGCATAGTCGGCACTCTCAATCAGGCGATCCGGCTCTTCACCCCCGTCCGGGAAGATCGCAAAGCCGATTGAGGCCGAAATCCGCGCGACATAGCTACCGATATTGATCGGCGACTGCAGGCTATCGATGAGCGTATCGCCAAGATCGCAAATCTCGCCGGCCTCAAGATCGTCGGTCATGATGATGCCGAATTCATCGCCGCCAAGCCGCGCGACCATGGTGCGTGGGTCTAGGCCGGCCTTAAGGCGCCGGCCGACTGCGCACAACAGTTGATCGCCAGCGGCGTGGCCGAAAACGTCGTTGACCGGTTTGAAACCGTCCAAA
The DNA here is from genome assembly GCA_030600135.1 of Hyphomicrobiales bacterium. Taxonomy (GTDB): domain Bacteria; phylum Pseudomonadota; class Alphaproteobacteria; order Rhizobiales; family JAUVMS01; genus JAUVMS01. The sequence goes on from JAUVMS010000019.1 coordinate 10,942, forward strand.
TCCAGTATGCCAATGTAGAAATTCTGGTCAGGATTGGTGCTGATGAGATAGGCGATCTCTTCCTTGAATTTGAGCCGGTTTGGCAAGCCAGTCAGCTGATCCATGTAGGCCAGACGGGTGGCCTCCTCGCGCGCCATCTCGGCTTCCAACCGTTGCGCCCGAACGAGTGCGCGAGAGCCAACCAGGTCAATGAAGAAGTCGTAGTACTGCGAGATCAAGCGCCAAAACAGGAACGCCGCAGAAAGGAATATCATCACCGCCAAATGATTTTGCCGGTCACCCTCATAGATCATGAGGCTGCTCAAGATCGCTCCAGGCACCAACACAACCGTGACCGCCGCGCTAGGCATGTAGGCGAGGCAAAAGGCAGACCCGAAGGCACCAAGGAGGACCAAGACGGAGGCGAGCCCGAGAAGCTCCATATTGCCTGCGTAACACAGCGATGCGGCCCAAACCGCCATCACCAAGCTGACGAGACCAGCGAGAATGGGCGTGCCTGAAATCTCAGCCGAAAAGTCGATTATCCTGGCGTGGTCAGCGACATGCGATTGCCAATGCCAAATGCCGAACGCGCAAAGGGCGATGAAGAAAGTTGGTCCCGCTGCGGCAAGCCAGTGTGGTGCTGAATCCCAAAAGAGGGAGCAGATGAATACGGAATTTACAGCCGCCCCGACATAGAGGAACAAGATTTGATGCTTGAAAAGATTGTATTGGGCGTGCCGGATCTCAAGGCTGGGATCGCTCTTGATTTTCATGTAACTTGTCCCCAGAGCAGCAGCCGTCAGTTTCGGATGAATTGGTTGACACAATTAGAACGAAACAGAATATTTTGTATTAAAACTGAGGCTGTTTTGCAGATTTGACGCAAATAACTCTTTTTTCTTCTAGGATAAATTCACAAGGTTCTAATTCTTGCCTCGACCTGAGGCAAGATCTTCTGTTGAGCGTTAGTTTGTTGATCAAATTATCTGGCCGGCAATCTTGGTCGCCTGGTCGCGATCAACACCGTCGATAGAGGTGTGACCGCGCATTGAAGACGTGTTGCCCGAGCCAGAATCGCGCTAATCTCAATTCATGCGCCAATATCTCGAACTGCTTCGTCGCGTGCGCCAGCAAGGCACGCGCAAGGATGATCGCACGGGTACGGGCACGCTGAGTGTCTTCGGCCATCAGATGCGGTTTAATCTGAGCGACGGTTTTCCCTTAATCACGACGAAGAAATTGCACACAAAATCAATAATTTACGAACTTCTCTGGTTTCTGCGTGGCGATACCAACGTCAAGTACCTGAACGACAATGGTGTGTCGATTTGGAATGATTGGGCCGATGATGCTGGCAACCTCGGACCGGTTTACGGCCACCAATGGCGCTCTTGGGCGGCGCCGAACGGGCGTTCAATCGATCAAATCGAACAGCTCCTACACGGACTGCAGACAAATCCCCATTCGCGCCGCCATATCGTCAGTGCCTGGAACCCAGCAGATGTCGACAACATGGCCCTGCCGCCCTGCCACTGCCTTTTCCAATTCGATGTTACGGATGGACGATTGTCGTGCCAGCTCTACCAGCGCTCGGCCGACATTTTCCTCGGTGTGCCCTTCAATATTGCATCTTATGCGCTGCTTACGCGGATGATGGCGCAAGCGACGGGGCTCGAGCCCGGCGATTTCGTGCATACGCTTGGCGATGCCCATCTCTACGTCAATCACATCGAACAAGCGGATCTGCAACTCACCCGCCAGCCGCGGGCACTGCCGGAGATGCAACTCAATCCGGTGGTGAGAGATATTTTTGCATTCAATTTCTCAGATTTTGCGCTCGAGGGTTATGACCCGCACCCGCACATCAAGGCCGAGGTGGCGGTATGAGCGTCGCGCTGGATGAGCTGAGCGATGAGCTTGCGGACCTGCTGGGCTTCACTTTAGTTTTGGCCAAGCGATGGGGCGTCGATCTGGTAACGGCGCTCGAGCGTAAATGGCATATGCAACTGACGTCGGGTGATCAATGACCGACAATCGGCCGCGCGTCGCCCTGGTACTGGCCGCTGCCGAGAACGGCGTTATTGGACGGGACGGCGGATTGCCTTGGCATATCTCGTCGGATTTGCGCTTTTTCCGTTCGGTGACACTCGGCAAGCCGGTGATTATGGGACGCAGGACGTTCGAGTCCATTGGACGACCATTGGACGGGCGCGACAACATCGTCGTGACGCGTGACCGAACTTTTGTTGCTACAGGTGCGCATGTGGTCCAAGGCGTACCGGAGGCCCTTGAGTTGGCGCGAGCGATTGCACAGCGCCGAGGCGTTGATGAAATTGCCGTCATCGGCGGCGGTCAAATCTACCAGGCAGCGCTTGCTCATGCCGACAGGATCTACCTGACCGAGGTTCACGCCGAGGTTGAAGGCGACACGCGTAAGCCTTTGTTGGCAAAAGATGATTGGCGTGAAATTTCGCGTAAACGTCACGAAGCCGGCGCAAAAGACGACTACGATTTCTCGCTGGTGGTTCTCGAGCGCATCTGAACCTGACGGGGGCGTTGTCAGTGAGCGGCGGAAGCTGCGGCTCGATGACAGCAACGTGCTCAATTGAAGCCTTGACTGCTCGATAAAAACCAACATCTCATTGCGCGCGTTTACATCGTGTTAGCCGTTGTCCTATAAGCGGCGCAAGGAAGCAACGAACACATGACAGCCACGAACGTACGTGGCGCCTGGTGCGAAGATAGCCGGGACCGTCTCGTGTCGTGTTGGACTGTAAGCGATCCAAGTATCAGAGGATGAAACTGCATGCCTTGGAGTAATCAGAGTGGCGGAGGTGGCGGAGGTGGCGGCTGGGGAAGTGGAGGTGGCGGCCCATGGGGCCAGGGCCCAAGCGGGAGCCCGCCTCAACAGCCCGACCTCGAAGACATACTGAAGAAGAGCCAGGATAGGCTCAAACAGGCGTTGCCGGGTGGTGGCATGAACAAACTGTTGGTGCTGCTGGTGAGCGCCGTGGTGCTGGCGGTGATCGGCTTTTACATGTTTACGGTTCGCGTCGGTCCGGACGAATTGGGCGTGGTGCTGCGCTTTGGTAAGCACGAGCGCGACCTGACGCCAGGTCTGCGTTTTCGTTGGCCCTACCCGATCGAGCAAGTCTATCTGCCAAAGGTCACGAGGATAAATCGGATCGAAATTGGTATGCGTGGATCTGCCTCCTCCTCCGGTGTTTCGGGGCCGGTTCGCGACGTCAGCGAGGAGAGCCTCATGCTGACAGGCGACGAGAATATCGTTGACGTGGATTTCGTCGTGTTCTGGCGCGTTTCCAATGCGAAGGACTATTTGTTCAACATTCAAAATCCGCGAAACACTGTTAAAGAGGTCGGCGAGAGCGCCATGCGTGAAGTGGTTGGCGAGAGCGACATCCAGCCAATCCTCACCGAGGAACGAGCTAAGACGGAAATCGCCGTGTATGACCTGATGCAAAAGACCTTGGATGCGTATGGAGCGGGCATTCAAATCACGCAGGTTCAGCTGCAAAAAGTCGACCCACCGTCCGCGGTGATCGATGCTTTTCGTGACGTGCAGGCCGCCAAGGCCGACCAAGAGCGCCTACAAAATGAGGCGCAGACCTATGCCAATAGGGTGGTGCCCGAGGCGCGCGGCGACGCCGAGCGCATTTTGCAAGGCGCGCAAGCCTACAAGCAACAAATTGTCGAGACATCGAAGGGCGAGGCGTCACGTTTCTCGCAGGTCTACAAGGAATATAAGGTCGCACCGGAGGTGACGCGCAAACGCATGTTCCTCGAGACGATGGAACGAATTTTTCAGGATACCGACAAGATCATTATCGATAGCCAAACCGGCCAGGGCGTGGTGCCGTATCTTCCGCTGAATGAACTCGCCAAGGGCGATCGCAAAAGAGGAGGGCAATAGTCATGAGAGCGCTTTTCTCATTCGTTGCCGTGCTAGTCGCGATCGCGGCGATCGCAGCGTATTTCTCGCTATTTGTCGTACAGCAGACGCAGCAGGCGATCGTGCTGCAGTTTGGTGAGCCCGTCCGAGAGATCAAAGACCCGGGGCTTTATTTCAAGATCCCAGTGGCGCAAAC
>JAUVMS010000401.1 GCA_030600135.1 Hyphomicrobiales bacterium
ATCGTGCCCAGCAACGCCAAAAGGTAGACGAACGCATACACTTCCTGGCCCATCACGACCCACTGACACAGCTACCGAATCGAGCTCGATTTATCGAGGCGTTGTCGGAGGCGTTGGCGACAGCTACAGCGACTGGCGGCAGGGTCGCCGTGCACTACATAGATTTTGACGGCTTCAAACTGGTCAACGACCGCCTCGGCCACGAGATGGGTGATAAGCTACTGACAGTTCTCGCAGAACGGCTTTCAGTCTTCAATGCAGATCAAGGCCACATCGCGCGGCTGGGCGGCGATGAGTTCGGCATCATACAAATTGTGGGCGACAATGAGAACGAGCCGACCGAGCTTGGCGAGCAGGTTATCTCACTTGTCTCGAAGCCAATCGAGATTGCCGGACACCAATTGAACGTCGGCTGCAGTATTGGTACGGCGCTGTTCCCAGAACATGGTCAAAACCACGACGCATTGCTCGCCTGTGCCGACCAGGCAATGTATCGGGCCAAGGCGATCGGCAGCGGTATCCATTCGCTCTTCGACAAGAACATAGATCATGAGCTGCGGCGTCGCGCCGATGTGGAAGAGGACATTCGCCAGGCTCTCGACGAGGATGGTCTAGAGCTGCATTTTCAGCCCGAGTACGATGCCCAGAACGGAACGTTGTTGGGCTTTGAGGCGCTCGTCCGACTATCGCGATCCAATGGCGAGTTGCTGGCAGCGGAGGAGTTTATTCCGATTGCCAAGGACTTGGGGCTAATCGAGCAAATTGACCAGTGGGTCTTGGCTGAGAGCTGTGCGTTTGCCGCCAATTGGCCGTCAAATCTACGACTTTCGGTGAATTTGTCACCCAAGCAATTTGCCTCCGGACGTTTGATCCAGCATGTAGCCAATGCTCTCAAGGCATCGGGCTTTCCCGCCGAGCGGCTCGTATTCGAAATTACCGAGCGGCTGGTCTTTGACGACTTGAAACACGTCCATGCTCAATTGTGCGAACTCAAGGCAATGGGCGCTTCCATCGCCATCGACGATTTCGGTGCCGCATCTTCGAGCATAAGTTATCTGTGGAACTTCCAATTGGACCACATGAAGATCGACCAATGGTTGATTGATCGCATAGCGATGAATACGTCGGCATCCGATGTCACCAAGGCCTTGATTGATTTGACCCATTCTCTCGGTATGAAAGTGACTGCGGAAGGCGTGGAATCAATGCGACAGGCCGAGATGTTAAAGTCGTACGGCTGTGACGCGGTGCAGGGTTTTTGGTTGGGCGCACCGATACCGATGCAAGATGTCGCCGCTCACATTATGACCGCTGGGCGGAACAATCAGGCGGTTGACGAGGTCCACGAGCGCCTTGAAGTCTCCACGGCCTAATCCAACCGCTCAATTTTCGCGGCTTGGTCGGGCACGAGCCGGACGCGATATGTGGCATTGCTGCACGTGAGAACCCACACTGCCTCGCCTGGTTTGCTGGCTTGTTCGTCCCGCTTCGCGCTTTTGGCCGTTTTGCACTCGTAGCCTTGCCGGCGCACTTGTGCTGCGATGATGTCCTTGGCGCTCTCCAACTCCTCGCTTGCCCGAACACCAGCAAGGGGAATGGCCGACAGACCGAGCAGTACGGCAACCAGCAGTCCGACAACTCCCAAACGCGCGAAGAGCGATAGATCCTTGTGTGGCATACTGAGAAAACCCTTCGACTTTGATGCAACCGTGTCAAAATAAATTTCAAACCGTCAAAGATTATACATTGATGTGCGCAAAGTCACCGGAGACAGACAACTTGGCCTATATGCAGTGTTGGTTCGGAATACTGGACGGTCCAATGGTGTGAGATCAACTAAGCTTATTGATCGAGCCGCCTATTATTGTTGATGTAGAAAGCGGGATCGAAAAGCCACAATCGGCCATCAAAGGCGGGCTTGAGCCGCAATGGGCATTGCCTCCTGCGGCCGTTAACGAACAAAATAGCAATGAAACTTAGGATGCGGCTGAACATTTTAGGTTGCCGCATCATGTTTTCAATCGCCTTGCGAGGAATTGCCCCGCACCTTTCATTTACGATTGTGTTGTTGCTGACGCTAGGCTTGTCGGTGTTGGCGAATCCCGCACAAGCCGCTGACACATGGTCGCGCGGTTCTGCGGATGTTCCGGTCGCCGCTATCTCTTTGGCACCCGATGAAATTGCCAACGAAGTTCCTACGCCCAATGACGCGATGCCAAACCGCGCCACAACCACCTACCCCGATGGCAAGGTCATCGTCATCACCTTGGTCGGCGACACCGGCTTCAGTCCGAGCCACGCCCGCGTCCGCTCCGACGGCGTAGTCGATCGTGGCCGTCACTTCACGTGGGCCGAGACGACCTCATCCATCGCCCGCGAAATCAACGGCGACATCAACTTCGCCAACATCGAAACCGTCATCACCGACAAAAACACGCTTTATCCGGTCCCCAAGTCGTTCAACTTCAGAACCCATCCGAACGGCCTGAGGCATCTGAGCAAGATTGGCTTCAATCTGCTGTCATTGGCCAACAATCATTCGTTTGATTACGGCGTGGCTGGGGTGCGGGAGACGCTCAAGCACGTCGCCACGATGCACGCGTTCGGCATCAAGGCCCATGCCGGCTTGGGACTTCGAAGGTCGCAGGCAAGCGCCCCCAAGCTGTTCAATGTCAAGGGCGTGCAGTTCGCCTTCTCGGCCATGGGTATTGGCGGGGCGGGGCGCGCAGCGGCCACAAGCTCCAGGCCGGGCCAGATCAACATTCATGATCCGAAGGCTTACGCCGAGGTTGTCGATCGCCTGTCGGCCGCTCCCGCGGACTTTCGCATCCTGTCCATGCACTACGGAACCGAGCGCGTCATTGAGCCGAGTTGGAGCCAAGTCCGCAAGTGGCGCCACGAAACGCTCAAGGCCAAGGGCATCGATATCATCGTCGGCCACCACGCCCATGTCGTCGAAGGCATCGAGATGACCGACGGTCGCCTCATCTTCTATGGTCTCGGAAATTTTCTCCATCACGGCATGCAGAACATGGCCAAATTCAACCGCTGTCGTGACTATGGTCTTTTGGCACGTGTCTATCTTGTGAAATCCAGTGATGGTGTGACCAAGATCCAGGCCGTCGAAGTCGTGCCGCTGACAGATATGCACGTCAAGACACGGCCGATGGCGGTCGACCAGGCCCATCGCCGTATCGAGGTGTTGAACGCTCTCGCCCGCCGTCTCGACGACCCGAGCGCTGGTGCCCGCGGCGTGCGATTCGCTCCTAGGCCGAACGGCACTGGGCTCTACTGCGTGCCCGGAGCGGAGCGGTCGCTTGAGCCAATAGCATCGCTCTGCAAATCGGTGAGCGAGCAAGAGGTGGCGGCATTGACCGACAACGAGCCGCGCCGGTTGCGCTGCGGCGGATATCTTGCTTTACGGCCCGCCACGGCCCGGAATGCGAGCAGTCGAACCGCCCGTGCCAAGAGCCACCCGGCGCGCAAGTTCAAAAGACGATCGAGGAAGAAAACGCGTGTGGCCGCGCGGCGCAAGAAGTCGAAGGCAAAGCGTCGCCACTTTCGCGACAAACCAGGCGCGGGACGCAACATCGGGTTTTGAGCTCCGGGCGGTTTGGCCTGCAAAGCGAACCGACCGACGAGAAGCCTCTCCATTGACAGGCTGGACGAGCAATCGATCCGGAGTAGCAAAACGGCCGCCCGCGAGTCTCCCGCGAGCGGCCGATGTCTGAATGTAAGTTGGACTAGGCTATGTCGTAGGTCGCGCCCTACATCATTCCGCCCATTCCGCCCATTCCGTCCATGCCACCCGGCATGGCCGGTCCGCCGTCA
>JAUVMS010000196.1 GCA_030600135.1 Hyphomicrobiales bacterium
GAGCCGCGCAAGCTCAAGGGCGTCATTCGCTGCCCCTATCATGCCTGGTGCTATGAGCTGGATGGCCGTTTGCGGGCAACGCCACATGTGGGCGGGCCCGGCAAGAATGTCGATCCGAGCATCAACCGGTCTGAACTTGGCTTGGTGGAGGTGCGATCAAAGGTTTGGATGGACCTCGTTTTCGTCAATCTGTCAGGCGATGCGCCGGATTTCGGAGACTACGCAGGCGAGTTGATCGACCGATGGGCTGAGTTCGCGGACAGGAGCCTGGTGCACTGCGGACCGGAGTCGTCCTTCAAGCTCGATGTCCAGTGCAATTGGAAGCTCGCGGTCGAAAACTATTGCGAGAGTTATCACCTGCCGTGGGTGCATCCTGGTCTCAACAGCTATTCGCGGTTGGAGGATCATTACAACATCGTTGAGCGTGGCCGCTTTTCCGGTCAGGGAACGACCGTTTACGACCCGCGACTGGATGAAGGCGGGCGGCGGTTTCCGAAGTTCGCCGATTTGCCGAGCAAATGGAACACAGCCGCTGAATACGTGGCGCTTTACCCAAATGTCTTGCTCGGCGTGCACCGCGATCAGACATTCGCCATTGTGCTGGAGCCAGTGGGCGTGAATCGCACTATCGAGCGTGTTGGCATTTACTATGCTGAGCCTCGCGTGGCGGAGAACAATTGGGACGAGCTGCGTTGCAAGAACGCCCAGCAGTGGCGGGTGATCTTCGAGGAGGACATTTTCGTTGTCGAGGGCATGCAGCGTGGGCGGCAGGCGCCCGGCTTCGACGGCGGCAAGTTTTCGCCAGCCATGGATGATCCGACCCATTGTTTTCACCATTGGGTTGCGAGCCAATTCGAGACCTAGCATCAGTCGCTTTGTTGGAACTGTTTTGCCACCACCGAAACGCGCTCAAGCAATGCAGGAAGATCTGCGGCAACTAGAAGGGATCGATGCCAGGATCCTCGCGGCCCACGAGGAACGGGATCAACCACTGCTTTCAACGCTCTATCGCGAAGCGGCGTTGGTTCTAGAGGCTGGCGGCGATACCGATGCAGCCTGCTTCTATTTTACGCAGGCTTATGTTTTTGCTTTAGAAGCCGGTCGGGTTGAGCTGGCAGACGATCTCTGGCAAAGGCTTAGTACGTATGGCCGTGAGAATTAATCGGAGTGCGGTGCGGAATTTGGATTGGTGGGGAACGTGTTTGATTGCGAGGATGAATATCGGCCCGTTTGGGAGCGGCTCGTGCGAGTTGAGCCGCGCCGATGAATTACTCAATTTTCAGCCTGGTGCGCCAAGCACTCAAGGGACATAAGGACTGGCCAAAGGTCTGGCGGCGGATCCTGCCCGAGCCGAAATACGACGTCGTCATTATCGGCGGTGGCGGCCATGGGCTCGCAACCGCCTACTATCTCGCCACAAAGCACAATGTCGGTCGCGTTGCAGTTCTGGAGAAGAGCTGGCTCGGCGGTGGCAATATCGGGCGCAATACAACGATCGTGCGTTCCAACTATCTGCTCGCGGGCAACGAACCGTTCTACGAGTTCTCGCTCAAGCTATGGGAAGGTCTGACGCAAGAGCTGAACTACAACGTGATGTTCAGCCAGCGCGGCATCATCAATCTGTTTCACTCCGACGCCCAACGTGACGCGTTCGTCAGGCGCGGCAATTCAATGCTCCTGCACGGTGCTGATGCGGTCTTGCTCGACCGTGACGGTGTCAAGCGTCACGCGCCGATGGTCGATTTGGACAATGCGCGATTTCCGGTCATGGGTGGGTTGATGCAGCCACGCGGCGGCACGGCACGCCATGATGCGGTGGCGTGGGGCTATGCGCGCGGCGCCGATATGGCGGGTGTCGATATCATTCAGAACTGCGAAGTGACTGGCCTCAGAATTACTAACGGTACGATCCAGGGAGTGGAGACCAATCTTGGGTTTATCGGTGCCGAGAAGCTGGGGGTCGCGGTCGCGGGCAACTCGTCTGACATATCTCGAATGGCCCAGTTCGATTTGCCTATTGAGAGCCATGTACTGCAGGCCTTCGTCAGCGAGGGGCTGAAGCCCTTCATAGACACTGTCGTTACTTTTGGCGCAGGTCATTTCTACATTAGCCAGTCGGACAAAGGCGGTTTGGTGCTCGGCGGCGACCTGGATGGTTACAACAGCTACGCGCGGCGCGGTAATCTGCCGACCGTTGAGCACGTGATGGAATGTGGCGTTGCCATGATCCCACGTCTCAAACGCCTGCGCGTGCTTCGGTCCTGGGGTGGGATCATGGATATGTCGATGGATGGAAGTCCGATCATCGACATGACGCCGGTCAATGGGCTCTATTTCAATACCGGTTGGTGCTACGGCGGATTTAAGGCCACCCCGGCATCTGGCTGGTGTTTTGCCCACCTGATTGCCAATGACGCGTCACACGAGGTCGCAACGGGTCTGCGGCTCGATCGCTTTCGAACTGGCCGCATGATTGACGAATCGGGCCACGGCGCACAACCAAATCTCCACTAGTAGGACGTCCATGCGAATTCATTGCCCTCACTGCGGCCTGCGTTCAATCGAAGAGTTTACTTGCCTCGGCGACGCCACTATCGCTCGTCCGGACCCGAGTGGTGGAGAGGAGGCATTTTATCACTACGTATACGTTCGCGAGAACCCAAAAGGGCGGCATCGAGAATATTGGCACCATGGTGGAGGGTGTCGTTCATGGCTCATTGTCGAGCGCGATACCGCGACACATGAAATCTCATCAGTCGAAGCGGCCGATGCCGGGCATGGAGATGGCTCATGACCGAGAGCCAGCCATTTCGTAATGCCGCAGGTGGCCTCGTCGATCGGGAGCAAAAGTTCGGCTTTCGGTTTGATGGCAAGTCCTATGGTGGCTTTGCGGGTGACACGCTCGCCTCGGCGCTACTGGCGAACGGGGTGCGACTGGTCGGACGGAGTTTTAAGTATCACCGTCCGCGCGGGATTTTGACCGCGGGTTCTGAAGAACCGAACGCGCTGGTCGAACTGCGTGTCGGGGGCCGTCGCGAGCCTAACTCTCGCGCAACGGTCGTCGAGCTCTTTCACGGGCTGGAGGCATCGAGCCAGAACCGCTGGCCGTCGCTGGATTATGATCTTCTCTCGGTCAACTCGCTATTTTCTCCGATCTTTGTTGCTGGGTTTTACTACAAGACCTTCAAGTGGCCGCCATCGTTTTGGGAACCGGTCTATGAGCGGATCATCAGGCGAGCGGCGGGGTTGGGACGAGCAGCGCTCGAGCATGATCCGGACCATTATGAAAAGGCGCATGCCCATTGCGACGTGCTAGTGATTGGCGCCGGGCCCGCCGGTCTGATGGCGGGGCTTGCGGCCGGTCGTGCAGGGGCGCGAGTTATCATCGCCAACGAGGGGCCGACGCTTGGTGGTGCGCTTCTTGGAGAAAATATTTCGGTTGACGGCAAGCCCGGATCTGAGTGGGTCGCGCAATTGGCGGCCGAGTTCGAGGCGCTCGACAATGTACAGATCATGCCGCGCACGACTATCTTTGGTCGCTATGACGGCGGGGTTTACGGTGCGGTGGAGCATGTCTCAGACCACGTCGTCGTGCCATCGCCGCACAACGCGCGTCAACGACTGTGGCGGATTTATTCCAAACAAGCGGTGCTCGCTGGCGGTGCGACGGAGAGGGGGATCGTCTTTGCCGGCAACGATCGTCCCGGCGTTATGCACGCTCAGGCGGCTCGCACTTACGCCAACCGATATGCGGTGCGCGCCGGTGAAAGAGCCGTCGTCTTCGGCAGTACCGATGATGTCTACAGAACCGCCCATGACCTGGCTGAAGCGGGCATTGAAGTCGCCGCAATCGTCGACGCTCGGTCCGGCACGCCAGAACGGAACGCGCGATTTGAGACATTTAGGGGCTATGTCGTTTCACGTGCTCTAGGTGGGCGCGCGGTCAGGGCCGCAGAAGTGCGAAAGTCGGGAGATGACTATGCGCTGGAGCAGATTCCCTGTGACCTGATTTGTGTTGCCGGTGGGTGGACGCCCAATATTCAAATTGCCACTCATCTCGGTCAACGCCCGGCCTATGACGAGGACAAAGCTTGTTTCCTCATGCCCCACGAGACGGGCGGGCTGCATATCGCCGGTTCGGCCGCAGGCCACTGGGGTACGGATGCGTGCCTGAAGTCGGGCACGGAGAAAGGCGCGGCCGCGGCAGGCAGTTGTGGCTTTGAGGCCGCTACGCCCGGTACCGACGAGGTTGAAGAAGGGCCCTACGGCAATCTGGTTCCGCTCTACCGGGTGAAATCGAAGCTCGGCAAGGCGTTTGTCGATCTGCAGAACGATGTCACCGATAAGGATGTCGCGTTGGCCGTTTCCGAGGGCTATGACTCCGCGGAGCACACGAAGCGCTACACCACGCTCGGCATGGCGACCGACCAAGGAAAAACGGGAAACATCAATGGCGCGGCTGTGATGGCCGAGGCTCTGGGCGAGCCCATTGCCGAGGTTGGCATCACGACGGCACGGCCACCCTATACGCCTGTTAGCTTCGGCGCGCTGGTCGGCCATTCGGTGGGCAAGCATTTCAGTCCCTATCGTCTGACACCAATGCATGAATGGCATGAGGATCGTGGCGCGACGTTCATTGAAACGGGGCTATGGCTTCGGGCGCAATTTTATCCCAAGTCTGGCGACAGCGATTGGCTCGATGCAGCGAAGCGCGAGGTGAAGGCGACGCGCTCCAGCGTCGGCATTTGCGATGTCTCCACGCTCGGCAAGATCGATATCCAGGGCCCGGATGCGGCCGAACTGCTCAACCGTCTCTACATCAACGGCTGGTTGAAACTCGCGGTCGGCAAAGCGCGCTATGGCCTGATGTTGCGCGAGGACGGTTTCGTCATGGACGACGGGACGACGTCGCGACTAAGCGAAAACCATTACGTCATGACCACGACGACGGCCAATGCTGGCGGGGTCATGTCACACATCGAATTTTGTCACCAAGTGCTTTGGCCGCAGCTCGATGTGCAATACGTCTCCGTTACCGAGCAGTGGGCGCAAATGGCGGTTGCGGGACCGCGGTCGCGCGAGGTTCTGCAAGGCGTGATCGAAGATACCGACCTCTCCAACGAGGCGTTTCCGTTCATGGCTGCACGCGAGGTCTCACTGCTAGGCGGCGTTCGCGGCCGGTTGTTCCGCATTAGTTTCTCGGGCGAGCTGGCCTATGAGCTGGCGGTGCCGGCCGATTATGGAATGGCCGCGTGGCAGGCGATTATGACGGCCGGCGCTGCTCATAATATTGCACCCTATGGCCTCGAGGCGCTGTCGATCATGCGGGTCGAAAAGGGCCATCCCGCAGGACCTGAACTCGATGGGCGCACGACAGCTGGCGATCTTGGTCTTGGGCGGATGATGTCCCAGCGAAAGGAATTTATTGGTCGCGTCATGGCCGGTCGGCCTGCATTGGTTGAAGAGGATCGGCCGCGACTGGTGGGCTTGAAACCGGTGAATGCCGAGGAGAGGCCTTATGCCGGCGCCCACCTGTTGCCAGAGGACGTCGAGCACACGGCAAGCAACGACCAGGGATGGGTCTCATCCACCGCCTTTAGCCCAAGTCTCGGGCAGTGGATCGGTATCGGCTTCATCAAAGATGGGCAAAAGCGCGCTGGCGAGCAGCTGATTGCGGCGGAATTCCTGCGTGGCAGCCAGGTCAAAGTCGAGGTCGTCGACCCGGTCTTTGTTGACCCGAAGGGGGAAAAACTGCATGCCTAGCCAAGCTCTTGCGCGACGTTCGCCCTGGGATGGCGTGCTTCTTGCCGGCCAACACGGTGCTCGGGTCGACAGCGTTGGGATGACGATTGCGCCGGTCCAAGGTAATTCTATCTGCAATGTCATGGCGTTACGCAATGCCTCGCCGCCGGTCGAGTCAGCTTTTTGGCGCGGTTTCGATTTTGAATTGCCGGAGCCGGGCAGGTTCGTGACGCATGACGGGTTGCGCATGGCTTGGGATGGGCCGGGCCGTTGGCGCGCATGTGCCGAAGGGCTCGAAGAGGGTGAGCTGTACAACCGGTTGAGCAAGGGGGTTGGCGCCTCGGCGGGCGTGGTCGAGCAAAGTCACGGCCTTGTTGCAGTACGCATCGTGGGCGCCAAGACGCCCGCGGTGCTTGCGAAGGGGACCTGTGTGGACTTGCATCGCGATCAATTTGGCCCAGGCAATTGCGCCCTGACGCAGATCGCTCACATGGGCGTACATCTGTCCCAGCTCGATGATGCACCGACCTACGAGATCCAGCTTTTTCGCAGTATGGCGGGGTCGTTCGCCGAATGGCTCATGGCGTCCGGCGGAGAGTACGGCATCGAAGTGGCGTGACTCGGGCTTGGCGTCGCGCCATACATTGGTTGACGGCTTACAAGCAACATGTCTTTGTCGAAAGTTTTGATCGCTCACCAGATTGACCAAGTAATCTCTGAATTCTGCACGCGCACCACTAATGTTACTCGTGTATACAGATAATTTTTTTGCTACAAGTAGCCCTTTATTTCTCGGGTTCGTTTGGGC
>JAUVMS010000112.1 GCA_030600135.1 Hyphomicrobiales bacterium
GGAGAAAGCAAAAAGTCACGAAAATCAGTGTTTGAAAGTTCAGTACAAGTCACCAAAACATCCTTACTCAGAAAAACTCGAGAGAGATTTAAAGGTCATGCTGCATCAACTGAACTCAGATATCAGAGATGCGGGAAATACTGAGAAGCGACGACCCAACAAATCGCGACAGTCATTGGACAGTCGCGAAGGTGCAATTCGGCGTCGTAACAACATTGCAAGGTCGCTGCTCGACTTAAGGAAGATCATAAGCAAACGAGAGAAAAATGCGAAATTGGCAACTTAGCGATGGTTGCTGTGGATGCCTGTTTGCATGCCGCTCAATCTAGGGCGAGCCGGTAAAGCAGTCATCCTGATCTCTAAGGTACAATAGGCGACTGAGGGTCCGACTGACATGAGCAGGAACTTTCACGAAATTTATGCTCAGAGCGACGTCGCCCTCCCATCGGACCGCTCGACGGGCATCGTGTTTGCCGTCGTGGCGGTGATCATCGCTATTCTTCTCCGCCACAACATGACTGCGTTCGCATCTCTCATGGCGGTCGCCGCCATCCTGTTGGCCGTTAGTTTTGTCGCGCCGGCGCTGCTGCGACCACTAAACATCGTGTGGTTCAAGCTGGGTCTTCTGCTGCACAAGATTATTAGTCCCCTGATCATGGTTTTGGTCTTCATGATCGCCATCGTACCGTTCGGCCTAGTCATGCAAATTGTTCGAGATCCACTGCGGCGCAAACGCCAACCCCAGCTGGCAAGCTATTGGGTCGATCGCGAGCCGGAGCTTTCCGACAGGCAAGATATGGCGAACCAGTTCTAGCCAAGGCTCACTCGCAGGACGCAAATACCACCCAAAGGGTTCAAACATGACAACGTTTGTAAGGGAAATATTCGCCTACATGGGAGCCCGCAAGAAATGGTGGCTCGCGCCTGTCCTTGTCGTTTTGCTCCTGTTCGGCGGGATATTGGTATTGGCACAAGGCTCGGCGGTCGCCCCCTTTATCTACACCATCTTTTAACATCGCCGGTCGCATCGGCGCATGCGAGCCCATGCGCGGTCGGTCGAACCCAGGGGTTTTGTCCTGGGTACGTCGGGTTCCTGCCACTTTGGTTCGTTCACGCGCATCGAGGTGGCAAGTCGATACATGAAGAACTCAGGTTGAAGAAGCTTATCAACGAGATGAAAATCTGCTTTGTCGGAAATACAATCAGAGTTTAACTATAGAACAACTTTGAAAATAACTGCATCCCCAAATGCCTTACAATTTCAGCACCAGCAAACTCTCTTGGGTCATTGTCGTGGCACTGCCGAATTCCAGACCGATGACGCTGTCCGGCACCGCTGCATCGAAAGCTGAAGGCTGAAAGCAACCAGATGCGCACTCTACTCGTTTGCTTGATCCTGGTGGCGATCTGCATTGCGAGCTACGTCTATAATCTCCCAATTCTCTTACTCATTTCAGTGCTCGTAATCACGGCCTGGCTTGGCGTCAGGGTGAAACTGCTTGAAGGGCCGATGTTGGCAGTCGGAGCTGGCGTATTTGCCCTATTGGCGGTTGAATCAGCTTTGTCCTTGAAGTCGGCATTCTCAACGCCCTCGTCCTACTCCGTTCACGATGGCGAGCGCGCAAGCCCGCAAAACTTTTTCGCGAAGAATACCCTCTTTGGATACCTTGCCAGACCCGGCACGCACATCATCGAAAAGCACTCCGTGGTTGGCGAAAAAATCTATTCCGCACGTTACACGATCGGACAGGACGGCTTTCGCGTGACACCAAATGCCGCCAGCCAACCTCGAGAAACATACTTTTTGGGTGGGTCATTTACTTTCGGCGAGGGGGTCAACGACGACGAGACCCTACCCACCTACTGGCAAGCGCTCAATCCGCGGTATGCGGCAGAAAACTTTGGAATGCCGGGCTGGGGCATCCACCAGGCAGTCAGATTGCTCGAGACCGCCAGGTTTCAGGACGCGGGCATCTACATTGTTCAAACCTTGCCGTGGCACGCTGAAAGATCGGCCTGCCGACCTCTTTGGTCCTTGGGTAACCCGCGATATGTTTGGGACGGAAAGAAAATATCGTTGCGCGGCAAATGCGGCTTGTCAGAGTTCTTCAATGAATCAGCGATATACCAAATATTCAAGCGGGTGATGTTCAACCCCGACGCCGCATTCAGCCTCTACATTAAACTCCTCGAGCGCCTTGACGATCTGGTCAAGAACAAAAGCGGTCAACTGATCGTCGCCTTTGTTCGCTCACCCGAATCGTCGTTTTCAGGCACGTCATGGAGCAATGACAAAGTCGTCGATGAATTGGGGCAGGCCGGACTCAATGTCGTCGATGTCACCTTGGCAACGAAAAGAGAGGAACTTGCGCCGGACTATTTTATCAAAGGCGACGGACATCCCACAGCGCTCGCGCATGCAGAGCGCGCCAAACTGCTCACGAAGGCGCTACAAATCAAAGGCGATAGCGAAGTCTCTCTGAACGTCCACTAAAGCGCGATCATTTTGAATGGACGCGCTTCAGGCCGCGACTGCGGCCCGGCGTATCGCGCTCAAGGTGCGAGCGCTTGTCGCGAGCGGTAGCGCAAACAGAAAAAATGCCGCGCCCGCGCAGCCATGCACCGCAGGCGCATTTGGCGTGAGCGAAAAAAACCAAACCAAGATTCCAATCAAAAAGATCATAGTCTAGCCGCCCGCGCTACGTATCGCCCGTGGCTTGAGTCGAATCTTGCTCTGGGCGACCACGTGGCGGCGGCAGTATCTCTTGCAGGCTCAAGCCGTGGCGCCCGTGCTCGATGGCCGCAATCATCAAGGTGAACAACGTGACCGCGTTGAGCACATGCCAAACAAAGTGCGTACCGAGTGTGTAGCCACCAACCACCACCGAGTTGCATAGGCTCATATCGATCGAGCGCATCGTCACCGAGACCAGAAAAACGCCTCCCGCCACCGCCATGTAGGGTGCCGCCGGATGCCCCCGGTGTCGCAGGAGGAGCCCGGCGAAAGTCCAAAGCACGACAAGCGCCGGCATATACCCGAGCGAACCGTTGAGACAGCGCCCGCCGGCACCGCCAACAGAGAGCCCCCCGGCCCCGCCGCAGCGGATCTGCATCACCAAGGCACTGAGCCCCATGAAGGCGATAGTCAAAAGCAGGGTCGTACCCGGCGGTACGCGCAGGTATCGATTGAGTGCGAATGCCAAACAAACAAGAATAAACAACGTGATCGGCCCGACATCGGCAATCGCCGCCCACCTGCTGGCAAGCGTGTGAAACAGGAAGCTGCCGATACCGATGAGCCCGACCAGACCAATCATGACATAGTAGTCGAGATCGCGATCGAACGGACGCTTGCCTCGCAATCGCAGCCACGCGACAAATGCGGCGATGATAAAGGCCCCGTTTGTCAGGGCGTTAGCCGGCTCGGCCCAAAACGCTGGGTCCGTCCCCCGCTCACAATAGGAATAGACCTTTTCCTGCCAGTCCATCAGCTCATCCCCCTGCACGTCAGCTCCCCTCGTTGGGCCATAGACTGGTGAGCAGATCAAGACTTCAAAGGCACACACGGCGCGCGAATCTTTGCGCTGGCAGCAAAATTGCTGGGTTCGTCCCGCCCGCATCAGTTAGGGTGATCTTAATGCGCTTGGCGGCACAATTCGTCCCCATGACCTTGGCCGCCATTTGGGGGATCTGAACAGACAATGATCGCAAGCAAAGCGAGCCGTGGCCTCGCCCTATGCATGGTTGCCTTCAGCGTGGCTCTTGTCGCTAGCGCGGCCGAGGCCGGAGATCGCAACCACAAGGACGGCACGGTCGGGTATGTCACGGCCGAGAGCGCCCGCGGCGAAACCGTGACCGCGCCTGTACGCATGGGACCGCGTGGCTATCAAGTGCTGGTCCCCAAGCACGGCTGGGCCTACTGCGAATACAAATGCAGCTACACATTGCGCAAGTACTACCTGGAATTCTGGGAATACCAGACCGATCGTTTCATCGGTGGTGGCAATCTCGTCTTCCGCCGGAGTTGGTAGAGCGAGAACCCGACCGAATTGAACGGTAACTCTTCAAGGGACTGAGGTTAGACGCCGCGCTGAGTCAGGACCGCTGGCTTCCTCAGACTAACCACGCACACGCGTGCAAGGGATCGCTTCCACCCGGCACTCCCATTGCGCGCCGATCCGATCACATTGAACGTGGCGCGATTTCGCCAATCGAAACCGCGCCCAATGGTTGCCATACTCAAACGCCGTAAACCCTGCCCACGACGCGATCGCTTTGCGCGTCGCCAATTTTTTGGAGCGCTCGCCTGAGCTTGCGCCATAGTGGAAATGGCCCACTTTGCATTGCTTTCGAACCCTCGCCTCGGCGTCAGTTGCCATCCACGCACATGTTGCGAGTACGATCGCAGAAACCGCTCCGACTGCAACCAGCCTTCGCATGACTTCGCCCCCATCCGATCTGTTGCCTGGAGGTCGATGGTTTCGGTGGCATCAACAACAACATCGACCGTCCTATGGTCTCATAGTCTCATAGTGTAGAGGGCGGTTCATGTTTCCGATTGATGCATTCTGAACCGTTCGCGCCCTGGAAGCGCAAGTATAGTTGAACCGGGTAAACCCGGTACTGACCGAAATCAAAAATTGCAGATCGTTGCAAACATGCAACGTGGACGGATCATTCCACGTATGAATGGATCGCCCAATGCTGAAGCTTTCTCTACCGCCGGGCCAGAATCTCTATCCTTCTTGGGTCTTCGGCAGATTGAGCCTGATGTGAAGCTCCCTGAGTTGCTTGGCGCCGACTTCGCCGGGCGCCCCCATCAACAAATCCTCGGCTTGCTGATTCATCGGGAACATCGTCACCTCGCGAATATTCTCCGTGCCGCAGAGCAGCATGACGATGCGGTCGATGCCTGGCGCAATGCCACCATGCGGCGGCGCACCGAACTGCAGCGCCCTCAGCATGCCGCCAAACTTCTCCTCGAGCACCGCGCGCTCATAGCCGGCAATGGCAAAGGCCTTTTCCATAATCTCCGGCTTATGGTTTCTAATGGCGCCTGAGGAAAGTTCAACGCCGTTACAGACGATGTCGTACTGAAACGCCTTTATCTCCAGCGGGTCCATCGTCTCGAGCGCGTCTAGCCCACCTTGCGGCATCGAGAATGGATTGTGCGAGAACTCGACCTTTTTTTCCTCTTCGTCCCACTCGAACATCGGAAAATCGACAATCCAGCAAAACTCGTAGCGGTCCTCCGCGATGAGCCCGAGGTCATTGCCTACTTTCTGCCGCGCGCTACCAGCGAAGTCGACAAAGCGCTTGGGATCGCCCGCGACAAAGAAAACGGCGTCGCCATCGTCCAGGCCCAATTGCGCCCGAAGCGCACTGGTCCGCTCTTCACCGATGTTCTTGGCAACCGGACCCGAACCCTGCCTGTCCTTGAAAAAGATGTAGCCGAGCCCGGGCTGTCCCTCGCCTTGCGCCCACGAATTCATACGATCGCAAAACGCCCGACTGCCCCCCTTTGGCGCCGGAATGGCCCACACCCGATTGCGCTCGTCCTTCTCTAGCAGGCCGGCAAAGATCTTGAAGCCCGAGCCGCGGAAGTGCTCCGACACGTCCTGCATCTCGATTGGATTGCGCAAATCCGGTTTGTCGCTGCCATACTTCTGCATGGCCTCGTCGAAGGGAATTCGCGGAAACCTCTTGGTGACCGATTTGCCGTCGCCGAATTCTTCAAAGAGCCCCCGCAGCACGGGCTCGACCGCGTTGAACACATCGTCCTGGGTGACGAAGCTCATCTCTATGTCGAGCTGATAGAATTCGCCGGGGCTGCGATCGGCGCGGGCGTCCTCGTCGCGAAAGCAAGGGGCGATCTGGAAATAGCGGTCGAAGCCGGCCATCATCACCAACTGCTTGAACTGCTGTGGTGCCTGCGGCAGGGCGTAAAACTTGCCCGGATGGAGCCGTGACGGCACCAGAAAGTCGCGCGCACCCTCAGGGCTCGATGCCGTCAAGATGGGCGTCTGAAACTCAAAAAATCCCGCCTTTGTCATTCGCCGGCGAATGGAAGCGACAATCTCGGACCGCTTCATGATATTGCCGTGCAACGTGTCTCGCCTGAGATCGAGGAAGCGGTACTTGAGGCGCGTTTCCTCCGGATAGTCGGGCTCGCCAAAGACCGGCAGCGGCAATTCGGCCGACGACGACAGCACTTCGAGATCGCGGATGAAGACTTCGACCATGCCAGTCGCCAAGTTCGGATTGGTGGTCTCATCGGAGCGTTGCTTGACCTCGCCATCGACGCGTACCACCCACTCGGCACGCACATTTTCAGCGCGCTTGAAGGCCGGAGAATCGGGATCGGCAACGCACTGCGTCAGTCCGTAGTGGTCACGCAAGTCGAAAAACAAGAGCCCACCATGATCGCGCACGCGGTGCACCCAACCGGACAATCGCGCACTCCGGCCCACATCGCCGACCCGCAGTTCGCCACATGAATGTGAGCGATAGACGTGCCGCTCGGCCCCGTCTTCGTGGCTTTGCGCGCTCGCTCCCACTCCAACGCTTTCGCTCGTGCCAGCTTTCGCCTTGCTCTTTGTCTCAGCCATGATGTTGGGCCCTGTTGGCAGTTCGCGCGCCGCTGAGCACGGCCGTCTGCTGCCCATAAAATCGGTTTGTTTCAGATGAAATGCGGCCCGGAGGTGCGCATGTGGCCCGGGTTTTGTCAAGTCAGGCGCGGGTATGGCCCAGCAATTCAAAGGCGGGGATCCAACCACCCGGTCGATGGTGATTGGCCGACGCGAGCGACACCAATATGGAGCCGAATGCTAACTGGTTCGCCCACCTTACGTATTTCGCCTACGAGCTATGCGCGCGCCGCAGGGCGGCCTATCCAATTCTTCATGAGACACGGCGCGTGCACGAAGCTAAGGTGTGGCGTTTGTAAATCTAGCTCTCGATCGGGCCCCATGGTTTCGCTGTCTCCGATCGCACCGTTGCTTGTTGCCGCCGGTATACTTCTGGCCGGCAACGGCATCCAATCCACGCTTCTCGCCGTTCGCGGAGAAATGGAGGGTTTTTCTCCCGCAATCATTGGCGCCATGGGAACGGCATACTTCCTGGGCTTCCTCTTCGGCACATCGCAGGCTCCACGGCTCATCAACCTGGTGGGTCATATTCGAGTCTTTTCCGCCCTCGCGGCTGTGGCGGCGGCCGGCACCCTGACACTCGTCATCTACATCGACGCCTTTTTCTGGATCGCCATGCGGTTCGTCATGGGGCTGTGCTTTTCCGGCCTCTTCACGGTCGTCGAAAGCTGGTTGAACGAAGCAGCTGACAATGCCGACCGCGGGCAAGTTCTCAGCATTTATCGCTTGGTGGACTTGGGCGCTGTTACCGGCTCGCAGTTGATATTGCCGGTGGTTGGCGTTTCCGGCTTTGAGATTTTCTCACTGATGGCAATCTTGCTCTGCTTGTCCCTGGTGCCGATCGCCATGTCGAAGCGCGGTGCCCCCGCACCGAGCCCAATAACCAAATTCGATCTGCGCCAGGTTTGGACAATCTCACCGCTTGCCTGCATCGGCATCTTTGCCATTGGGCTTTCGACCAGCGCTTTCAGAACCATTGGCCCGCTCTATGCGAGTGGTATCGGCCTCGACGTCCAAGGCGTTGCCTATTTCATGACCGCCGGCATCGTTGGTGGGGCCGTGCTGCAGGTTCCGCTCGGCATCATGTCGGATCGCTGGGATCGGCGCTGGGTTTTGATCATCGCAACATTGGGCGCCTCTGTCGCCGGCGCGGCACTCTCGCTGATCGGTCCGAACGATCTTACGACCGTTTATGCTGGCGTCTTCATCTTTGGCGCTTTCGCGCTGCCGCTTTACTCCCTCTGCGTTGCCCACGCCAACGACCACGCCACGAAGGATCACTACGCACTGTTGTCTGCTGGTTTGATTTTTGTCTATTCGCTCGGCGCATCCGTGGGCCCACTCGGCGCCTCATTCATGATCGAATGGTTCGGACCTTCGGCACTCTTCAGCTATATCAGCGCCGTGCACCTGTCGCTGGTCGCCCTCACTTTGCTGCGAATGCGCGCCCGGCCACCCGTACCGACCGAGGATCGTGTGAGCTTCACGCCGTTAATGCGGACATCGCCGGCAATCTTCCGCCTGGCCAAGCGCCGATTGACTCATCGCGGCAAGGCGAAACGCCGGTCGATTAAGTCAACCAAGCTCGATGCATCGAAAGGTGTTTAGCCTTACCCGTTTCGATTCGTAGCCGAATCAACTGATCTTGAAGCAGCAATTGCGTGAACCAAGTCTAAGCAGCCCCATCTCTTTCTCTATTCCAAAGGACGATTAACTAAGCGAAATACTTTTCGGATCCTGAGATCCAATTTGGAACTAAGTTCAAGAGAAAATTCGACTGCGAATTTACTATGTTCAACTAGGTAGATGGATAGATGCGGCGCAAGGAATTCTCTGAGGGATTTTAAAGACTGAAACTAAACCGACATTCCCCATATAGCATTTAAATCGGAGCCAATCATAGTTATTGCCGACCACAGATGGAAGAAATTTCTCTCCGCGGTCATACGACATCGCCGATTTTACGATCTGTCCTTGTTCCCAAGCACATTCGGCCAA
>JAUVMS010000341.1 GCA_030600135.1 Hyphomicrobiales bacterium
GACGAAGCCCGCGAGACCGGTGCACGCATCATCGTGCCCACAGGGGCCCTGATCGGTCTCGATGCCGTGCGGGCGATGGCCATCGGAACCATCGACAGCGTTCGCCTGGAGACGCGCAAGCCGCCAACTGGACTTGCCGGCGCGCCCTATCTCGTTGAAAACCACATCAGCGTCGAAAATCTCGAGGCGGCCAAGTGCGTCTTTACCGGCAGCGCTCGCGAGGCCGCCAGGGGCTTTCCCGCCAACGTCAACGTGGCCGCGGCCCTCGCGCTCGCAGGCGTCGGACCCGACAAGACGGAGGTCGAGATCTGGGCCGATCCCGCGCTCGACCGCAACGTTCAGACCGTCACCATCTGCTCCGACTCGGGCGAAGCGACGATGACCATGAAAAACATCCCGACCGACGAAAACCCTCGCACCGGCCGGGTCGTCGCGAATAGTGTGATCGCCACCCTGGCGCGCCTCACAGCTCCGCTCGTCGCTGGGAGTTGAGGTGGCGGGGCCATATTGGACGCCATGCCATTGGTACGCGGTGGCGGAGCACGGACGAGAGGTTCGGGCTCATCGGTCCACGCAGCCAGCGCCGGCGGCGCGCAATGCCGGCTGAAACTTCGCAACGATCACTTCGGGTTTGTGTCTCGTCTTCGCCATAGTCGGCCGTCCTCAGGGCCACAACCCATACAG
Organism: Hyphomicrobiales bacterium; assembly: GCA_030600135.1. Taxonomy (GTDB): domain Bacteria; phylum Pseudomonadota; class Alphaproteobacteria; order Rhizobiales; family JAUVMS01; genus JAUVMS01. The sequence continues at coordinate 685 of JAUVMS010000341.1, forward strand.
TAAGCCGGGCCAACTCCGTGCGGAGTTCAAAATGCTCAAGACCACACCGGTACTCTTAACGCGCTCCAACAGGACCGCTGCGCACCGCTTCTCATCGGAGACGAAAAGACCACAGGTGTCGCCATCCGCACGAGTTCTTCAACAGCCTGCTAGTGATTGCTGATGAAAGCCAAATCAACCAGCAGCTGAACCAGTTGCGTGAAATGGGTGTCAAGATCGCGTTGGACGATTTTGGTGCCGGATATTCATCCTTCGTACGACTCAAGAACTACCCAATCGACAATCTAAAGATTGATCGATCGTTTGTTCATAATTTGATTTCGAACCCTGAGGATCGATTTGTCTGCATTGCGGCAATACGATTGGCAAAAAACCTTGGGTTAAAGACCATCGTCGAAGGCATTGAAACATCCGAGCAGTTGGATTTCTTTCGTGCCATCGGCTGTGACGAGGCTCAGGGCTTTTATTTTGCCAAACCAATTCCCTCGCATGAGCTTGAGCAATGGGCCCATGAGTTTTTCGACGCTTGCCAAACTGCAGGCATTGACAAAGCCGCAGTGGCCTAGGCGTACATTGGCGGCAAAGAGAGTATTGCAGTGCCTTGCCGCCTTATCCGACCCGCCGGCTATCGATGGCATGGGCAATGACGCAGGTCAGCTCAAACATCAGGTTGGCCGCGGTGATCGAGGTGATCCCCGTTGGGTCGAAGCAGGGCGCGACTTCGGATATATCGGCGCCGATGACATCGACACCCATCAGCGAACGGATGATGACCTGTGTATCGCGAGGCGTGAGGCCGCCGATCTCGGGCACCGCGGTGCCAGGGCAATAGGATGGATCAAGCCCGTCGATGTCGATCGTGACATAGGTGCGCCCCGTTCCAAGAGTCGCTTTGAGTTTTTCAATGGCGGCCGCGCGCCCCATTTCCTCATACTCGTCGAATGGGAGCATGGTGAAACCCTGATCGTAGCCAAATTGGATATCGTCAGGGCTAAAACGAGAGCCACGCAAGCCGAGCTGCACCGTGCGCGCTGGGTCGATCAACCCTTCCTCCAGGCCACGGCGCATGAACGTGGCATGGTTCACCTTCGTCCCGCACATTTCATCGAGGGTATCTGGATGGCTGTCTATCTGGAGAACACCCACCGGCCCATCGCTGGCAAGGCCGCGCAGGATCGGCGTCGGGATGGTGTGATCGCCGCCGATTGCGACGGGGCGGATATTAAGTGCCTTAAGATCGGCGAAGAATTTGGTGATCGACTCGATCGAGGCGTCGAAATTGAGCGGATTGACCGGCGCGTCGCCAATATCGGCAATATTGCAGAGCTTGTATGGCTCAACGCCGGTTGTCGGATGGGCTTTGCGGATCAGGCGGCTGGCTTGACGGACGGCGCCTGGTGCCTCGCGTGGTCCGGTGCGGTAATTGAGACCGATGTCGAAGGGCACGCCGACCAAGCCAATGTCCAGCTCCTCGATTGCATCGACCCGCTTGGTGCGCATGAAGGTCGCCACATCGGCAAAGCGCGGAACCACGGACGCATCGACTGGTTCATACTTCGAGCTGACCATTTTTCTCTCCCTCGATTGGTTCAAAGCGGGGCGCCGACGGCGAGGTGCGTTCCTCCGTCGACAACCAGTAGTTGTCCTGTAATCGTCGGCCCGCCAAGGGCGAACCAGCACGTGGCTTCGGCCACCTCCTGCGGTGTCACAATTCGCCCAAGGGGTGCGATCTTGGCCGTTTTATGTTTGAAATCGTCAAGGTCCGCCGGGTTGAGCTTCGGTGCCATCCAATCGGTATCGACAAATCCAGGACAGACCGCGTTGACCCTCACATCCGGGGCGAGAGAGCGGGCCAGGCTGAGCGTGAGTGTGTTGAGCGCACCCTTTGATGCCGCATAGGCAATGGATGAACCGATGCCGGAAAATCCGGAATGCGAGGAAATATTGACGACCGCGCCGCCGCTTTGTTTGAGCGCCGGGGCGGCTGCGCGGGTCATCTGATAACAACCGGTGACATTGACCGCGAAGATACGGTCAAAGTCCGCTGCATCGAGTGCCTCTAGATCTGCCGCATTGGCAAACCGTGTGGTGCCCGCATTGTTGACCAGAATGTCGAGCCGGCCCCAACGATCAACGGCCGCGGCGACCACGCGCCGGCAGTCCTCGTCCCGCGCAATATCACATATGGTCGCGAAGGCATCGACGCCGCATTTCCGGCAGGCGGCCGCAGTTTGTTCACCACCATCACGGTTACCGGAATAGGTGGCGAGGACGTTGCACCCGGCACCCGCAAGCGCTTTGGCGATCGCGGCGCCTATGCCGGACGACGCGCCGGTGACGATTGCTGCTTTGCTCATCCCGTGGGTTCCAGTGCCAATTGCTTTGCGGCCGCGGCCTCAAAATCACCCATGGTTGCGTCAAGCCGGAGAATCAGTTCGTCGCATTCTTCTTCAGTGATTGTGAGCGGCGGGGCGACGATGAACCAATCGCCATATTGCCCGTTTGCGGTGCGGCGGGAATAAATTATCAAGCCGTTTTTGAGACCGCATTTGCGAACAACTTCGGTCGGTAGAAAATTGCCGGGGAACGGTTTTTTCGTTTCGCGATTGTGTACAAGCTCGACCGCCATCAGGAGACCAGCGCCGCGAATATCGCCGATCGACGGATACCGTTCGGCCAGCCCCTGAAGCCGCCGCCGCAAGCTCTTGCCACGCTCCGCCGCTGCGGCAACGAGGTTTCCGCGATCATACTCGTCAAGGACCGCTAGGCCGGTCGCGCAGGTAATCGGATTTGCGTTGTAGGTGTGCGAGAAATTGAAACCCGTCAGGCCGGCAAGTTCGTCCACCATGCCGGCCGGTGCGAGCATCGCCGCAAGAGGCGCATATCCGGAGCCCAGCCCCTTGGCCAACACGACGATGTCCGCGCGAGCGTCCGGCCAGGCATGGCTTGCGAGAAAGTTGCCGGTTCGCCCGGTGCCACAGAGAATTTCGTCATAGACAAGATAAATGCCATACCGGGTGCATATCTCACGGACCCGGTTTGCATAATCTTCGTGAAGCGGCTGGGCGCCTGTCGCGAGACCTCCGATCGGCTCCACGACAAAGGCAAGCACGTTGCCCGGTCCGATCTCGTTGATCTTTGCCTCAAGCGCGTCGGCACACTCCATGCGATAGGAACTCGGCGTATGGTTTGTGGGAACTCGGTATTGAAACGGTGCCGGTATCCGCTCCGACTTGACCGCGAAACCCTTGAGAAACGGATCGAGCGCCTCGTCGCCTGTTATCGCGAGCGTGGCGATCGTGCCGCCGTGATAGGACGGCGAGAGGGTGATGATCCGGCGCTTCTCGACCCGCCCGGTGGCGACCACATACTGGCGCAGGAATTTGAGCGCGATTTCCATCGCCTCGGAGCCGCCCGACGCCAGGCACACTCGCTCGTAACCCGGTCCAGCCAGCGCGGAGATTCGCGCCGTCAGGTCGATATTGGGCTGATGCCGGGCAACGCGGGAATAGGCAAAGTCCATGGTTCGCGCTTGTTCGGCCATCGCTTCGGCGACGCGCGCATTCCCATGTCCGATATTGCTGACGACTGGCCCAGACGACACATCGATATAGTCGTTGCCGTCATCGTCCCACATCCAGATGCCCTCGGCGCGCGTGATGAGCGGCAAGGCAACCGTGTTGGACCGCGCGTAGAAGATATCCTGCGAACCGCCCAGATCTTGAGACATCACCTATCTCCAAAATCAATCTCGCCATTAGCGGCACTAAGCAACGAATTTGCCAACACATCGGCTCCGACAGCGCAGTGCTCGGGCTCTCTAGCGCCTGCGCCGCGTTGGCAAGTTCTTACTGGACAAGGGGCAACCTCACGGGCGCGCTCGCGAGCTACCGGGCGTCGCTGGCCATCCGCGAGCGTCTGGCTCAGGCTGACCCCC
>JAUVMS010000107.1 GCA_030600135.1 Hyphomicrobiales bacterium
ACAAGAACTAATTGGAGGCTACAGAGAAAGACGTGACTGGGGCGGTGGATGACTTGGTCGTCGACGTCGGCGTTAATGAGGTTTGGAAGCTCTTGAGCGATCAGGCGGACTCGCATTTGATTGATGTCCGTACCCAAGCCGAATGGGCCTTCGTCGGTGTGCCGGATCTCTCAAAGATCGGCAAGCGGCCGTTGTTCGTCGAGTGGCAAATCTTTCCAGAAAAGGTAGTGAACGATCGGTTCAGCGACCACCTTATTGCGCATTTGCAAAAGGTGGAGGCCACGCAGCGATCGAACCTTTTTTTCCTATGCCGCTCAGGCGTACGCAGCCGCGAGGCAGCCATCGCAGTGTCCACTGCAGGGTACGAATCATGTCACAATGTTGCGCATGGCTTCGAAGGCCCTCTCGATGGTGAAAATCATCGTGGCAGGCTTGCAGGCTGGAAAGCTTCCGGCCTGCCTTGGACCCAAGCCTAAGACCTCCCTGGTCACAAGAGTGTCGATCTGAGTTCGTGTTGGTGTTCGCCGTTAGCGGCGGACGGGCATCGTATGCGTCTCACAGTATCAATCACAAGCTGTAAGCAGCGGGGGTAATAAATTGGACACCACGAGACAAACGCCAGACCGTTTTGGTCATGGCCTAGCCGATCATAACGTTGTCGTACCGACAGCCACACCGGCCAATGAGCACAATGAACCAAACGAGTTAAAGGAGCACAACGCGGTCAAGCAGGCCCCCATTGAGGCCAAAGCTCTCAAGAGCAATTGGGACCGCGTCCTGAAGCGTCTCAAATCCACTGTCGGCAAGGAAGTTTTCTCCAGTTGGTTTGCTCGTATGGAGCTGGAATCCATTGCGGGCGCTACCATCCACTTGTCTGTGCCACACCGTTTTCTGCGCAGCTGGATCCAGTCGCACTACCTGGACGAGCTTCTCAAATGCCTGAATTCGGAATTTGATGGCACGACCAATGTCTCGATCTCAGTTCGCAGCCCCGGCGGGGCCGCGGCTCAGCGCGCCGAGGCCGCAAATGATCAACGTGCCCGTGTCGACGCCAGGTCGGCGCCAGCAGCGGAGGGCACGGCCAACGGACATGCAGCATTCAACGCAGCACAAAGCCAAGGCCACACGGAATATAGCGGCTTTCAAGGTTCGCCACTTGATCCGCGCCTTACGTTTGACTCGTTCGTAATTGGCGCCTCGAACCGGCTGTCGCATGCCGCCGCCAAGCAGGTCGCCGAGACCTTGCTCGACAAACCGTTGCGGTTCAATCCGCTCTACATTCACTCTAACGTTGGCCTCGGCAAAACCCATCTCCTTCACGCTCTAGCGTGGGACGTAAAACGTCGCTTTCCGAGTGCCAAGGTGCTCTATCTCACCGCTGAGCGTTTCCGCTATCGTTTTGTCGAAGCGCTGCGCAGCAGGGATGCCCTCACGTTCAAGGAGAACCTTCGGGGTATCGACATCTTGCTGATCGACGACATGGAATTCCTCCATGGCGAGCGCACCGAGCAGGAGTTCGACCATACTCTCAACTCGTTGCTCGACGGTGGCAAGCAGGTGATCGTCGCCTCGGCTCGCGCACCGAGCCAGCTCGACAGTCTCGACCCGCGGATGCGCTCGCGTCTATCAGGCGGCCTCGTGACCGAATTGAGTGCATTGGACTACGACTTGAGACGCCGGATACTTGAGCGCCGCTCGGAAGAAAAACGGGCCGCTGATCCGACGTTCCAAATCACCCGCGACGTGATCGACTTCTTGGCCGAGCGTTTGAACGAGAGCGCACGCGAACTCGACGGTGCCGTCACCAGGCTCTATGCCGCCTGCCATCTTACCGGTACACCGATTACGGTCGACAGCGCCGAGCATATCGTGCGCGATCTAATGCGCGGCCTCGAGCCCAAACGCATCAAGATTGACGACATCATAAAGCTCGTCTCCAAGCACTTTGGTGTCGGCCGCAACGACATTTTATCGCAGCGACGGCACCGCTCGATCGTTTGGCCACGCCAAATCGGCATGTATCTCTCCAAGCAAATGACGTCTCGTTCTCTGCCTGAGATTGGCCGCCGTTTCGGCGGGCGTGATCACACCACCGTCCTCCATGCTGTTCGCAAGGTTGACGGCGAGCTGAAGTCAGATGGTCGACTCAGAGACGAGATCGAAGATTTGAAGCGAATGTTGAACAACTAAGGCTGCAGATTGCGCAAGCTACTCGGCGGCGGGGATGATCGGAGTGGTGACCCCACGTGGCGCCGCTCCGATCGTTGTGTCCCTCCGGCGGGTGCTTGCATAATGACCAGAGCCATCGCCGGTAGTGAGATTGCCGATGCTTGACCACCGATTTCCAAGCTAAGGCGGGGGCCTGATGGATCGGAGGGCTGCTTTCTGTTCTTCGGATCGAGCCTCCGTGCCGCAGGCGACATCAAGCTCGCGCCGGCCTGCCTCCTGCCACGGTGATTGCGACTGTCGGGGGTTGCCAAACATAGGTTGTCGCGTCAAGTTGTGCGGAGATTCGCTCATTCCTCCGAGATGGTTGCCCGGTACGGATGACGCGTCGGCCGATAGGCAGCGCGGCGCTTGGTTGACACCCATCTCCTGAGAACAGCGTTGAGGAAATCGTAGGGACCAATCGATGCGACTGCTAATCGAAAGAGGTGAATTGTTGCGCACGCTTGGCCATGTGGCGAGTGTGGTAGAGCGGCGCACGACTATCCCGGTGCTATCCAACCTGCTTCTTCGTGCCGAGGATGGCACGATTGAACTCAAGGGCACGGACCTCGAGCGTGAGGTTGTCGAGACCGGGCCGGGCGAAGTCATGCAACCGGGCGCCTCGACGGTGTCGGCCCATTTGCTTCATGACATCGTCCGCAAGCTCCCAGACGGAACGCAGGTCGAGCTGACCATAGAAGGCGAAGAACAGCGCCTCGCGCTTACCTCTGGTCAATCACGGTTTTACCTGCCGGTCCTATCGGCAGATGAGTTTCCGGATTTGGCCGCCGGGGAGATGCCGCATAGATTTTCAATGGAGGCGCGCGATCTCAAGCGCCTGATCGAAAAAACCCGGTTCGCCATCTCCACCGAGGAAACCCGTTACTACTTGAACGGTATATACCTGCACACCGCCGAAACGGAGCAAGGCATGATGCTGCGCGCGGTGGCGACCGATGGCCACCGACTGGCTCAGGTCGAGCTTCCCGTACCTGACGGTGCGACGGGCATGCCAGGCATCATCGTGCCACGAAAGACGGTCCAAGAGCTCTATCGCCTGATCGAGGACACCGACAACTTGGTCGAGGTCGCATTGTCGGACTCGCGAATCCAGTTCACCTCGGGCTCCGTTGTCATGACGTCCAAGCTGATCGACGGCACGTTCCCCGATTATGATCGCGTCATTCCGCAGGGCAACGACAAGCGAATGCTGGTTTCGAACCAATCCTTTGCAACGGCGGTTGATCGGGTTGCCACGGTCTCGGCCGATCGTGGCCGCGCCGTTAAGCTCAGTCTTGGCGACAACAACTTGACCCTATCGGTCGTCAACCCCGATGGTGGCAGCGCCACCGAAGAACTGGCGGTCGAGTATGATTCCGAGCCACTCGAGATCGGCTTTAACGCCCGTTATCTCCTGGACATCACCAACCAGCTGGAAAGCGACACCACCCAGTTCATGCTCGCCGAGCCCGGCTCGCCCACCACCATTCAGGACGTAAGCGACGAAAATGCGCTCTATGTCTTGATGCCGATGCGGGTTTGAGCAACTGGCGGCGCCGATGACGACCGCATGGCGATGACGACGATATGGGTTGAGGAGCTCAAGCTCTCGGATTTTCGCAACTATCGCGGCCTTAAGCTTGATCTCGCCCCTGCGCCTGTCGTGATCGTCGGGCCGAACGGCGCCGGTAAGACCAACTTGCTGGAAGCAGTTTCACTGCTCGCCCCCGGCCGCGGTCTACGCCGTGTCGCATATCCCGATCTTGCCAATTCGTGCGGAGCAGGCGGCTGGGCCGTCGCCGCCACCGTTCACACAACCGCGGGCAAAGTGCATATCGGGACCGGACTGGATGCCGGCACCGCATCGAGCGAGCGCACAGGCCGATTGGTTCGCATCAATCACCAACCGGTGCGGGGCTCGGGCGCGTTGGCCGACTACTTGGAAATGGTCTGGCTCACGCCAGCTATGGACGGCCTATTCACCGGCCCTGCTGGTGACCGCCGCCGCTTCCTCGACCGACTGATCCTGTGCTTCGATCCGAGTTATCGCACGCGGGTGAGCCAGTTCGAGCGTGCCATGCGGCAGCGAAACCGCTTGCTGGAAAGCGACGCCACGTCCGCAACGCTGTTCGATGGGCTCGAGTTACAGATGGCCGAGCTCGGCGTCGCTATCGCCGCCGCGCGCATGGAGGCCGTCCGCCAAATCGAAGCCACCATTGATGCGCGACGCCACGCCTCGCCCGGTTCGCCATTTCCTTGGGCGACACTCGCAATCGAAGGAACCATCGAAGTCTGGCTTTGCGAAATGTCGGCGCTGGATGCCGAGGAGGCCTACCGTCGCGCGCTTGGCCATGGCCGCGCTCGCGACCGCGCCGCAAAGCGCACCCTCGAAGGACCGCATCGCTCCGATTTGATTGTCGGTCACGGCCCGAAATCGATGCCCGCAAAGCTTTGCTCCACCGGCGAGCAAAAAGCCTTGCTCATCAACCTCGTCCTCGCCCATGCGGCGCTGGTCGGCGGGCGCAAGCAAGGTGCCGCGCCGATCCTGCTCCTGGACGAAATCGTCGCCCATTTGGACATTTCACGCCGAACCGCGTTGTTCAACGAAATCATATCACTTGAGACCCAGGCTTGGCTGACGGGGACCGATCGTCAGGCTTTTGAACCGATCCTCTCAGAGGCCCAGCTTTTTTTTGTGGAAGACGCTGAAATCGTTGAATAAAATCCACTCGAAATTGACCTGTTGAATCACCATATCGTGGTATAGTTGTTTGCTGCTCGGAGATTTGGGATGCATTGCTCCCAGGCGGGGCGGCAGCAGAGCCAACGACGCGAACGAAGCAAAAACAATTTTCGCGATGAACGAGGCAGTTCTCGGCCCGTTCCCTCTAAGGTGAAAACACGATGACGAGCGAGCCGTTGAGGCAAGAAGACGGTGCAGACGACTATGGCGCGGAATCGATCAAGGTCTTGCGTGGCCTCGATGCCGTGCGCAAACGCCCCGGCATGTACATCGGCGACACCGACGATGGCTCCGGCCTCCACCATATGGTCTACGAGGTCGTGGACAATGCCATCGACGAGGCGTTGGCGGGCTACTGCGACACCGTTCTGGTCAAGCTCAATCCCGACGGCTCTGTCACCGTCGAGGACAATGGTCGTGGCATCCCGACCGAGATTCATTCCGAGGAAGGCGTTTCCGCAGCCGAGGTCATCATGACTCAGCTGCACGCCGGCGGTAAGTTCGACCAAAACTCCTACAAGGTATCGGGCGGCCTCCACGGTGTTGGCGTCTCGGTTGTCAATGCGCTCTCGACCTGGCTCGAGCTCACCATTTGGCGCAGCGGCAATACCCATCGCATGCGCTTTGAGGACGGTGTCGCGACCGATCCTCTGGCCGTGGTTGAAAAGGCAGAGGGCAAGACTGGCACGCAAGTCACCTTCATGCCGTCGACCGAAACATTCACGATGACCGAGTTTGACTACTCCACTCTGGAGCATCGCCTGCGCGAGCTGGCCTTCCTGAATTCGGGCGTTCGCATCAAACTGGTCGATGCGCGCCATCCAGACGTGCGTGAAGAGGAGATGGCCTATGAAGGCGGACTAGAAGAGTTCGTGCGCTACCTCGATCGCTCACGCCAGCCGCTGATCGACGCACCGATCGCGGTACGCACCGAACGTAGTGGCGTCACTGTTGAGGCTGCACTTTGGTGGAACGACGGCTATCACGAGAACGTTCTTTGCTTCACCAACAACATCCCGCAGCGAGACGGCGGTACACACCTTGCCGGATTTCGTGGAGCGCTAACCCGTTCGGTCAACAACTACGCCAATGAATCAGGCATCGCCAAGAGGGAGAAGGTGAACCTGACCGGTGACGACGCCCGTGAAGGCCTAACCTGCGTTCTTTCGATCAAGGTGCCAGACCCGAAATTCTCGAGCCAAACCAAGGATAAGCTCGTCTCGTCCGAGGTCCGCCCCATTGTCGAAAGCGCCATGAACGAGTCGCTCGCCCAATGGTTCGAGGAGCACCCCGGCGAAGCCAAGACCATCGTCAAGAAGGTCGTCGAGGCCGCCGCCGCCCGAGAAGCCGCGCGCAAGGCGCGCGAACTGACCCGGCGCAAAGGAGCGCTCGACATCAACAATCTGCCGGGCAAACTGGCTGAATGCCAAGACCCCAATCCCGCCAACACCGAGCTTTTCATCGTCGAGGGCGACTCGGCCGGAGGCTCGGCCAAGCAGGCGCGAAACCGAGAGTTTCAAGCCGTCCTACCCATACGCGGAAAGATCCTGAACGTCGAACGCGCACGCTTCGACAAAATGCTGTCGAGCCAGGAAATCGGTACGATGATCACAGCGCTCGGCACCGGAATTGGTCGCGACGACTTCGATCTATCGAAGCTGCGTTATCACAAGATCATCATCATGACGGACGCCGATGTCGACGGCGCCCACATTCGTACGCTGCTGCTGACGTTCTTTTACCGCCAGATGCCCGAACTCGTCGAGAACGGACATCTCTACATCGCTCAACCACCGCTCTACAAAGTCACGCGCGGCAAGTCCGAGACCTATCTAAAGGACGAGCGCGCGCTGGAGGACTATCTCGTCACCGGCGGCCTCGAAAACACTGTTTTGGTACTCGGCAATGGTGAGGAACGCGCCGGCAGCGATCTCCAATCCATCATCATCGAGGCCCGACGCGTAAAAACTCTTCTGGACGGACTTCACAACCGCTACCCACGTTTCGTCGTCGAGCAGGCCGCGATCGCAGGCGCCCTCGATGCAACGATCTTCGACGTCCCGGACCGCGCCGCAGCCATCGCCGAGATTGTTGCCGAAAGGCTCGACGTCCTCGCTGAGGAAACCGAGCGCGGTTGGCAAGGCCGCATCACGGATGCGCGCGAGTTCGTTCTCGCCCGCGAGGTGCGTGGCGTAAAAGAGGTCCACACAATTGACCGCGCCCTCATCACATCGGCCGACGCCCGCAAGTTGAACGAGAAAGCCGAGCACCTGGCGGAATTTTATGGGACGCCCGCCACGTTGCGGCACAAAGAAAACGAGGCGCAGATTTTTGCCCCCACCCGGCTCCTGGAGGAGACATTCGAGCGCGGCCGCAAAGGCATCTCGCTGCAGCGCTACAAGGGGCTCGGGGAGATGAATGCCGAGCAACTCTGGGAAACGACGCTCGACAAGGAGAGCCGGACACTCCTTCAAGTGAAGGTCGGCGAACTCGATGAGGCGGACGATATTTTCTCCAAGCTGATGGGCGATGTGGTCGAGCCCCGTCGTGAATTCATCCAGGCCAACGCGCTCTCTGTCGAGAACCTCGATGTCTAACGATTAGACTGCCATTGCCGGCAGACCTCAATCTTTGTCGTCAAGAAGTACGGCGTGCATGATGTCGTGCGATAAATCGATCTAGAGCGATCACGCGACAAGCTCCGCGCGGCGCCACCATCGCGGCCCGATTTTGCCACCTGCCCAGAACCTAGTGGCGGCAGCATACCGCACCCAACCATGTTCCGTTTGCGCCACCAAGAGCTTCACTCGTGACGCCCGAAGAGCAGAAGCGGCACGCTCAAATAGGCATTCTTTTTACTGAACCTCTTTCGGTTAGGTCTAAACCGGAGCAAGGCTTCAAGTAGTCAAATTGGCCATACGACTGGCTAATCCGCCTTCGATGTGGTCAAATCGACGATGTACTAAAGGCGAGACGTATAGAAGATCAATATCGATCCGGACGCTCGAGATGTGTAAAGCGTCTCAGTTAGCTGAGACCAAGGGGAGTGGCCAATGGCATCGAACAACAATAGTGGGCGCAGCAGCATGGTTGCCCAGGGAGGCATTTGGGATGGCCTCCACCCTGGTATGGGAATAGCTGCCAAGGGCATGGTTTTGGCCTTCGTCGTGTTCACGGCGCTCAATGTCGATTTTGCCAATGGAATTTACTCCGCCATCCGAGGTTGGATCGAATCGGCCCTCAACTGGTACTACATCAGTGCCGTCACGATCATGCTTTTCGTCTGCTTTTATTTGATGTTCAGCCGGTTCGGCGCCATCAAACTGGGCGATGATGATTCCAAGCCCGAGTTCAGCAATTTCTCCTGGTTTGCCATGCTGTTCTCGGCGGGCGTTGGCATCGGTCTTTTGTTCTTCGGCATCGCCGAGCCGATGTTTTATTTCGACAACACCCAGCCCTGGGGTTATCCAAACAACCCCTTTGCCGATCATCTGGGTATCACCGAAATGACCGAGCAGCGCGCTGTCGCTGCCATGCGTGTGACCTACTTCCATTGGGGTTTTCATGGGTGGGCCGTTTACGTGATGATCGGCCTCTGCCTGGCCTACTTTGGGTATCGGAAGAAACTGCCTCTCACGCTACGTTCGGCGCTTTATCCGGTTATCGGCGAGCGAATTTATGGTCCCATCGGCCACGCCGTTGATCTGCTGGCCGTTTTCGGCACGGTGTTTGGTGTCGCGACCTCGCTCGGCCTCGGTGTGAGCCAGATGGCAACGGGCCTC
>JAUVMS010000379.1 GCA_030600135.1 Hyphomicrobiales bacterium
CCTTATCCGCCTGCGGGTCCACTCCGTCACGCAATTCCGCGACTAGCTCCGTCGCCGTATCCCGTGCGCGACGGGCGGTCATACTGTCGACGGACCCGATACGGTATCGGCGTTGCTTGCTGTCGATCGGCGATGTGTACCGCAGTACGAACGTACGAGCACCGTTACGGCTCACACGCAAGGTGAACCCCGGTAGCTTCGTGTCGGAGTAGTTCACTTCTTTGTCGCCATCGCCCCTTAGCTTGGGCAAGTTGCTGTCGGTGATGTGTACCTTTGGCATCCACTTCTCTCGATCCCCGTGGACAAAACCACGGACTTTTCAAAGGTCAAAAAACGTAAACGCATCACTGTAAGCAGAAAGCAATATTTGCATTTATTGCCTGCTAATTGATAGCTACACGGCTATTTTGTCATCAGTATGGTAAGGCTTAAGCGTTACTGGATGTCAATGTATGTAAGCAATTACCAGCATTTATTAAAGGCTGTTAAACGCACATCCAGACGGCGCGTCATGACGTCCTGTCCAATGCCCTTGCGTTCGGCGAAGCCTCGATTCAAGGTGGCGGCCGGCTCAAGCGGGGAGGCTCAGTTGGCCGAACGTAGCGGCATTCTTGAACGGTTTGCAGATTATTTCGTGCCAATCCATCGGGACGGGCAGAAGTTTGTTGCCGCGGCGATCGTCGCAACGCTGATGTTGTTCCTTGTTTGGAGCCCGCTCGGCTGGCTGGCGGCAATTGCAACAGCTTGGGTGGCCTACATATTTCGCGATCCCGAGCGGGTCGTTCCGATGCGCGACGGCCTAGTGGTGGCTCCTGCGGACGGCCGGGTCGAGGCCGTTGAGGAGGTGGTGCCGGACGGCGAATTGGATCTCGGGCCCGGGCGTCGAATTCGTATCTCCATCCACCTGTCGCTCTTCGATGTTCATATCAACCGTGCGCCAGTGGCAGGCGTGATCGCGCGGTCGCTCTATATTCCCGGTATATTTGGCGATCCCCTCGCCGATCAGGCAAGCGAGGATAATGAGCGGCGGGCGACGATCTTGGAAATGGCATCGGGGGACCGTATTGGCGTCGTCCAGATTGCCGGTGGCGTGCGCCGGCGGATTGTGGCGTTTCACGAGCAGGGCGCGCGGATTGGTGTGGGTGAGCGCATCGGACTGATTAGGTTCGGCAGCCGTGTCGATCTCTATCTGCCCCCTGGGTTCGCGGCGCTCGTTTTGGTTGGCCAATCCATGATCGCCGGTGAGACAGTCGTTGCCGACTTGAAGTCGGACGAGAAGGAGCGCAGTGCGCGCCTGGTATGACGTCAGCAAAATAGTTCAACACCCGAAACCGATGTTTTCCTTGCGCAGGTGAGGCCGTGCGCCCAAGGTCGCGCCCGCCCGCCTTGTTCGTTGACGCTTTTGATGAGCCACGCAATGGAACGCAACATTCGGCTCTATCCCTATTTTCAAGCGTTGCGCAGTCTCTACTTCTGGCAAGCCTCATGGTTTTTGTATTTCGACGGCGTGTTGTCGGCGCCCGAGGCCATTTTGCTGAACGCGGTGCTCGATGTCGCTGCGGTGGTTCTCGAGGTGCCGTCGGGATATTTGTCGGATGCGGTCGGGCGCCGGCCAACGCTCATCGTGGCGACGTTGGTCACCACGCTGGGTTGCTGCTTGCTGGCCATGGGCGACAGCTTTTGGACATTTGCCTTGGGCCAAATCTGCCTCGGCGCGGGCATCGCGTTTACCTCCGGAACGGATAACGCCCTCCTCTACGACTCATTGCTTGAGGTTGGTAGTCAGGATCAGGTCGCACAGCAGGAGGCTCGGGCATGGCGCTTTACGTATGGCGCGCTGGCCGCTTCGGCGGCTGTCGGCGGCATTTTGGCGCTTTCTTCTCCGCGCCTTGCCTATTGGGTGACGGCGTTGGCGAGCTTCGGGTCGTTCCTCGTCGTCCTCGCATTTCGTGAACCGGGGCACGGAACGGAAAGCCGGCGCGTCGAATTACCGGTGGGCCAGCTCCTGAAGGTGTTTGAGCGGTTGCGCGATCCAATCCTGTTGTGGGTGTTCGTCTTCATGGTCGGTGGCTACGTCTTCAGCCATGTCCCCTTCCTATTCGCGCAGCCCTATTTGAAGGAGATCATGGATGGTTTTGCGGTTGGCCAGGATACGCCGCTGGTCATGGGCTTTGTCATTGCTGCGATGATGACGGTGTCTGTGGTGGCCAGTCGGTACGGGGCGCCGCTCAGGGCGCGGTTAGGGCTGGCTCGCACCCTGATTCTGGCCTCGAGTATCGAGGCGAGTTTGATCGTAGCGATGGCGCTCATTGCCCACCCGATCGTCGTGGGTTTGCTGTTGCTTCGAATGGTGCCCAACGCGCTCAGCCGTCCGTTTGTGCTCGAGGTCATCCAGCCGCGGTTGGCGTCGGGCTACCGGGCGACCTATCTCTCGATGCAGAGCCTGGTTGGAAGACTGATGTTCGCCGCGAGCCAGTTTCTTGCCGCTTGGGCGGTGGTCGAGGCCGGCCGCCTAGACGATCAAGTGATGGGTCAGGTAATGCCCTACTATGCGCTGGCGGCGATTGCGCTGGTGATCGGTTTGGCTCTCACGGCACAACGGACCATTGGGCGGATCGATATCAAGAATGACGCCAATTGAGCGTCGGGCTTGCTCGGACAATTATTCTGCTGGCTCGAGCACAGGTGCGAGGGCCGGGCGTGCCGGCCGTGACGATATGCGCTTGGCCCTATTTTGGGACCGGTCGCGGCTGTGCCAGGCTTGCCACTTCTGACGGTAAACCTCCGGCATAGCCAACAGCGCGGGTGTGAGCACCAACGTGATCAGCGTTGCAAAACCAAGGCCGAAGATGATCGCGGTGGAAAGCTGCACCCACCAAATCGAGGTGATCGAGCCCACCTGAATGACCCGGTTGAAGAAGTCCACGTTGACCTGAAGGGCCATTGGCAAGAGGCCGAAGATGGTGGTGATGGTGGTCAATAGGACGGGTCTCAGCCGCTGCGCGCAGGCTCTCAGTGCGGCGTCGATCAGATTGATGCCGGAAGCTTTCAGTCGGTTGAAGGTGTCAATCAATACGATCGAGTTGTTCACGACGATGCCGGCAAGCGCGACAACGCCCGTACCGGTCATGATGATCGAGAATGTTTGACCGGTCACCAACATGCCGATGAGCACACCGGCCATGGAGAGGACGATGGTCGAGAGCGTGATTGCCGCTTGGTAGAAGCTGTTGAATTGCGTCACTAGGATGAGGAACATAATGAACAGCGCCGCGGCCATGGCGCGACCAAGGAAGGCGCCTGATTCTTTTTGCTCCTCATCGGCACCACGAAAACGGAAGGTCGTCCCCTCCGGCCAATCCTGCTGCTTGAGCCAGGCGTCGATTTCCTTGACCTTGTCGTCGGCGAGTACACCCTCGGCAACGTTGGCCTTGACGTTCATCGTGATGCGGCCGTCCTTGCGGGTGATCGTGCTCACGCGCGGTTCAGCTTTGCGTGTCACCAGGTTGGCGAGTGGGACGAGACCGTTCGGCGTTTGGATGCGCAGGTTGTCGAGCTGATTGATGGTGCGGTCGTCGCGCGGGAGGCGGACGCGGATGTCGACCTCGTCTTCGGAATCATCGGGGCGATAAGTGCCGACGAGAACTCCGTTGGTGACCATCTGGATCATGGCGCCGACAGAGGCGATGTCAGTGCCGTAGCGCCCCGCCTCGCGGCGATCGACGCTAACGACCCATTCTATGCCCGGAAGTGGCCGGGAATCCTCGATATCGCGCAGACCTGTCATGTTGGTGTCGAAATGGTTGCGAATTTTGTTCGCAACCATTTCGACCGTCGCAAAGTTGGTCCCTTTGATCTGCAGACGAATGGCCTTGCCGGTCGGCGGGCCATCTTCACGCTTCCTAACCTCGACCTTGATGCCGGCGATTGTCGACGTGCGCTGGCGCATCTCTTCGAGTATCGCCTTGCCTTTGCGGCGTTGATTATAGTCGGCGAGTTCGATCGTGATCATGCCAATCTGGTCCGCCGGCGCGTCCGAGACACCGGTTCCGAGATCGGGGCCGCCGGAACCGGCGCCAGTGGTCG
>JAUVMS010000025.1 GCA_030600135.1 Hyphomicrobiales bacterium
ACGGCGAAAACAGGCGAGGCCGCGACGGCGAACCCGCAACTGAGAACAAGGATTGTGCCGGGGCATGAAACTCGCGACGCTGAAGGATGGTACACGGGATGGGCGATTGCTCGTCGTCTCACGCGATCTCTCGCATGCCGTTGGCGCCCGAGCTGTAACGACCTTGCAGGCCGCGCTCGACGATTGGGCCGCGGTTGAGCCAGAACTCCAAGCTCAATCCGACGCTCTCAATGGCGGTCATGACGAGGGCCGCATTTCGTTCGACGCGACAGCGTGCGCTTCACCTCTGCCCCGCGCCTATCAATGGGCCGACGGCTCTGCCTACGTGAACCACGTCGAACTGGTGCGCAAGGCACGCGGTGCCGAGATGCCTGAGAGTTTTTGGACCGAACCGCTCATGTATCAGGGCGGCTCCGACACTTTCTTGGGCCCTTACGACGACATCTTGGCGGGCGACGAGGCCTGGGGCATCGATTTCGAGGCAGAGATCGCGGTCATTGTCGACGATACACCCATGGGTGTATCGCCGGAGAAAGCGAGCGAACGCATTCGCCTGGTGACGCTGGTGAACGATGTCAGCCTGCGCGGCCTCATCCCTGCCGAGCTTGGAAAGGGATTCGGCTTTTTTCAATCGAAGCCATCGTCCGCCTTTTCGCCCGTCGCCGTCACCCCGGACGAATTGGACACGGCATGGTTTGGCGGCAGGCTGCACCGACTACTTATCGTCCAGTTTAATGACCAGCCATTTGGCAAGGCTGATGCCGGCGTCGACATGACCTTCAGCTTCCCAGAGCTCATCGCCCACGCCGCCAAGTCTCGGCCACTCGGCGCCGGCGCCATCATTGGCTCGGGCACGGTGTCGAACAAGGACACGAGCGGCGGCCCCGGCAAGCCCATCACCGATGGCGGCCTCGGCTATTCCTGTTTGGCCGAGATTCGCATGGTTGAAACCATCCTCAAAGGTGCGCCGGCCACCAGTTTCATGAAGTTTGGCGACCGCGTTCGCATCGAGATGTTGAATGAGCACGGCGCATCGATCTTTGGAGCCATCGAGCAGACAGTCCGCCGCTATGACCCAATGCCCTAATCGGTCGGCAGAAGCCGTTGCCCAAGGCTCGATCGGAGCCACGACGTTCGGGCGTGGATCCGTTGCGGCGCTCGGTGCGCTCACTGCCCTTGGTGCGTTCACCTCAGATATCGTGGTCCCCGGTGTCGCCGACATCGGCGCGAGTTTCGGTGCGAGCCAACAGCAGTCAGCACTAATCGTGACGTTGTACTTGGTTGGCTATGGACCCGGACAATTCCTGTGGGGGACGCTGACCGACCGCTTTGGTCGACGCCCGACATTGCTTTGCGGCCTCATTCTATTCGTTCTGAGCAGCATTGGCTGTGCGCTCGCCACGTCATTCGGACAGCTCTTGGCGCTTCGCTGCCTTCAGGGTGTAGCAGTGGGCTGTGGCCCGTCCATCGCCCGCGCCATAGTGCGCGATATTGGTGAGGGTCGCCGTGGCGCGTCGTTGATGGCGACAATGACGGCCGTCCTGGGTGTTGCGCCGCTGTTTGCCCCATTGCTCGGCGCAGGCTTACTCGTAGCGTTTGCCTGGCAGGCGATGTTTTGGTTCCTTGCGCTGGCAGGGACCGCAATTCTGTTGACCGCTGTGGTGCTCCTACCTGAGACGTTGGCGGCCCCCGACACCGAAGCCCTCAGGCCAGCCCGGCTCTGGCGCAAAGTCGTGTTTCTGGGCCGACAATCGGAGTTTCGCTTCGGCTTTGCCGTGGTTTGCATTATTTACGGCGGCTATGCGGCATTGCTCGGCTTGGGCGCGCTAGTCGGCGCACAGAGCTACGGAATTCCTGGCGAGCGGTTCGGTGTCATCTTTACGATTGCGGCGAGCGCCTTCATTGCCGGTGCGCTGCTCGCCCGCCGCCTGGTAAACAATGGCGGCATATTGCTTGCGACGCGGCTCGGCGGTTTCGCGGCGGGCGCCTCGGGACTGGCACTCGCGGCCATCACCTTTCAAGAGCCCGAGTTTTGGGTTCTCTGGGCAGTCGTTTCGGCCTACGTGTTTTCGTTTGGCATGCTGCTACCGGTGGCGACCGCCCGCGCCCTCGAGCCGGCCGGCGAATTCGCAGGCTTTGCCTCGTCGTTGCTGGGCGCCTGCATGGTGTTGGGTGGGGCCGCGGGCTCGGCCCTCGCCGCGCAGCTCTTTGATGGAAGTCACAGGGCGCTCTGCACGGTCATGGCGGCAGCCGCGCTCGCGGTTTTTGCGATTTGCGTGTCTTCCAGGCGTCCGACCGAAACGGCGACCTGAACCAACGGGGAGGTTAAAATGAACAAGGCCTTTGCATCGTCGGGCGATATTGGCGAGAAAAAAATCTCCTTCACGGAGATCGGGTCGAACCTCTATGCCTTTACGGCCGAGGGCGATCCGAACTCGGGTGTCATCGTCGGTGACGATTGTGTCATGGTGATCGATGCCCAAGCAACGCCGGTCGCCGCGCAGGATGTCGTTTCGCGCATTCGCCAAGTGACGGACAAGCCGATTCGCCATGTCGTGCTCTCTCACTATCATGCCGTGCGGGTGCTGGGTGCCGCCGGCTTCGAGGCCGAGCAGATCATCGCGTCGGACAAATGCCGAGCCATGATCGCCGAACGTGGCGAGGAGGATTGGGCCTCGGAGTATGGCCGCATGCCGCGCCTCTTCAAGGAGCCGGACTCAATTCCGGGCCTCACCTGGCCGACAATGACTTTTAGAGAGAAAATGACGGTCTATCTCGGCAATCGCCGCGTCGATCTCATGCATCTCGGGCGCTCGCACACGGCAGGTGATATCGTCGCCTGGGTGCCCGACGCCCAGGTGATGTTTTCCGGCGACGCGGCGGAGTATAAATCCGCATGCTATTGTGGCGACGCCCACTTCAATGATTGGCAGCAAACACTCGATTGCATCGCCGCGTTCGAGCCTGAAGCTCTCTTGCCTGGTCGAGGTGACGCGCTTACCACCCCTGAGCGTGTGCAGGAAGGCCTGGTGCTGACCCGAGATTTCCTGCGGTCCACCTATCGCCCTGCTGCACGCGCGGCCGCCCGCGGTGCCCCGCTGAAAGAAGCGTTCGAGGCAACGCGCGAAGCCTGCGATCCGAAGTTCTCCGACTACGCGATTTACGAGCACTGCCTGCCATTCAACGTCGCCCGCGCTTATGACGAAGCCAATGGCATCGACACGCCGCGAATCTGGACCGCGGAGCGTGACCGCGAGATGTGGGCTGCCCTCCAGGGCGATGCGTGATTGCGCGGACCGCGCAGGAGCGGACGACATGAAAAAAATCTTCGAGGTTCCACTCTACCCTTATGTCAAATCCGAGGACCAAAATGCCGCAACGCCTGCGCGACATCCGGTCATTGTCGTCGGCGCAGGACCGATCGGACTGGCGGCGGCAATCGATCTCGCCCAGCAGGGCGTGCCTGTCGTCGTGCTGGATGAAAATGATCGGGTAAGTTGGGGCTCGCGGGCTGTCTGCTACGCCAAGCGGCCGCTAGAAATTCTCGATCGGCTGGGTTGTGGCGATCCTTTCGTCGACAAGGGCGTGGTTTGGAACACCGGCAAGGTGTTCTTCGACGAGAGACAGGTCTATCGTTTCGACCTCTTGGCCGAGGATGGCCACAAGCGTCCAGCATTCATCAACCTGCAGCAGTACTATTTCGAGGAGTATTTGGTAAATCGTGTCCGCGAACTCCAAGCGGAGGGAAAGCAGATTGAGCTACGCGGTCAAAACAAGGTGGTGTCCGTCGATCCTGGCAGCGGTGGTGTGAGCCTGCTGGTCGAAACCCCGGACGGCCCCTATCAGCTAAGGGCCGACTGGCTCATCACCTGTGACGGCGCCGCCTCGCCCATCCGCAACATGATGGGTCTCGATTTCGTCGGTCGGGTCTTTGAGGACAACTTCCTCATCACCGACGTGATCATGGACGCGGACTTTCCGACCGAACGTTGGTTCTGGTTCGACCCTCCCTTCAACCGTGGCCAGTCGGCTCTGTTGCACAAACAGCCGGACAGTGTGTGGCGGATTGACCTGCAACTCGGTTGGAACATTGACAAGGAAGAAGAGAAAAAAACAGAGAACGTGATCCCGCGCCTCAAGGCAATGCTGGGCGATGACGTGAAGTTCGAGATTGAATGGGTTTCGATTTACACATTCCAATGTTGCCGGATGGAAAAGTTCCGCCACGGCCGGGTACTATTCGCCGGTGACGCCGCCCACCAGGTCTCGCCCTTCGGCGCGCGCGGCGCAAACAGCGGCCTGCAGGATACCGATAACCTATGCTGGAAGCTCAAGCTGGTGATCGACGGCAAGGCGCCGGACAGCCTACTTGACAGCTATGATGTCGAGAGGGTTCATGGCGCCGATGAAAATATCCTCAATTCCTCCCGTGCCACCGATTTTATTACGCCGAAATCAGAGATCAGTCGGGTGTTCCGAGACGCAGTACTCGATCTATCCGAAAAGGTTGAATTCGCCCGCCCGTTGGTGAATTCGGGACGTCTTTCGGTGCCCTGCGTGTACGATGGTTCACCACTGAACGGAGCCGACGATACCGCTATGCCCTCCCGCACGCGTCCTGGTGCGCCGGCCGTGGATGCCCCCATTGAAGGCGGTTGGCTGATCGACAAGCTTGGCGGCCGCTTCCAGCTCCTGGCGATCGATGCGCAAGCGCCTGGCGAACTCGATGTCGGTGGCGTCCCGATCGAAACGCTTACGTTCGACACCCGAAAAACGCCATCAAACGCGGTGCGAGAACGTTATTTGGGCGAAGCGCCGTCAGCCATCTATCTCATGCGGCCCGATCAGCATGTGGCTGCACGCTGGCTCACGTTCGACAGAGATGCCGTCGTGTCCGCATTGCAGGCCGCGATTGGCCGGGCGTGAGGGAGGAGTTGCGACATGAAAAAGCTCACCACGACACCGAACATCGTCGACCCCGATGGTCTCTACGCCGAGTTGCTCGCGCTCCATGACGGAAGAGAAGAAGACGAAAGCCATGCAATCAATGCGCGGCTCGTGCTGATCCTCGCCAATCATATCGGTGATCGCGACGTACTGCGCCAGGCGTATGCGCTCGCGGCCCCGGAGCTCGCGCCAAACAACGCTTGAGCTACACGACACAGAAGTAAGGAGACTGACATGAAAATCGAAAAGATCCATCATGTTGCCTACCGCTGCAAGGACGCCAAGGAAACCGTTGAGTGGTACACAAAGAACCTCAAAATGGACTTCGTCCTGGCCATCGCCGAAGATCGCGTGCCCTCGACTCACGAGCCCGATCCCTACATGCACATCTTCCTCGATGCCGGGATGGGCAACGTCCTTGCGTTTTTCGAACTACCGACCAAGCCCGAGATGGGGCGCGATCCAAACACACCGGAATGGGTCCAGCACATCGCATTCAAGGTGAAGGACCGCGCCCAACTCATCGCCTTCAAAGAACATCTGGAGGCCAACGGCATCGATGTACTTGGGATTACCGATCATTCCATGTTCCATTCCATCTACTTTTTCGATCCCAATGGTCACCGCATCGAATTGGCCTGTCCCGATCCCAACGAAGACGAACTGCTGGCAAAGCTCGATAGCGTGAAATGGCAGATGCTCGATGAGTGGTCGAAGACCAAGCGTGCGCCTAAGCTCGCCGCGTTTGTTCATGAGAAAGAATTGGACCACTCGTGATGCCCACTTCTGAGTATCAATGACCAATTGACATCGCTCGCATCTGTTGAAGCAAGGCGGTCCACTCATGACCAAACCAATCCTCTATGACTATTGGCGCTCCTCGGCCGGCTATCGGGTTCGGATCGCACTCAATCTCAAGGGCCTACCCTTCGACAGCGTTCCCATCGACCTGCTGGCTGGCGCGCAGCGCTCGCCCGAACACCTAGAGCGCAACCCCCAGGGCCTCGTGCCGGCCATCGATCTCGACGGTGAAACGCTGACACAGTCCCTGGCGATCATCGAATACCTGGATGAGACCACGCCCGCGCCGTGGTTGATTCCGGATCAAGCGACCGCCAGGGCTCGCGTGCGTTCCCTTTCTCATGCCATTGCCATGGACATCCATCCGGTCTGCAACCTGAAGGTGGTGCGCCACGTATGCGATCTCACCGGCGGCGGCGATGAGACCAAAGCGGCTTGGATGAGGGCTTTCATTCGGCCAGGCATCGAGGCCATCGAGACTTTGTTGGACCATCCCTCGACGGGCGCGTTCTGCCACGGCGACGCGCCCACCATGGCGGACTGTTGCTTGATCCCGCAACTCTATAATGCCGAGCGCTGGAGCATCGACCATTCTGATCTGACACGCACCTCGCGGGTCGCCGCAAGTTGCAACGCGCTCGAGGCCTTTCAGGCCGCTCATCCAGACCGCTTTGCGCCAACTTGACGCCCGCTGCCGGTGGGCTCCGGCACACCTTACGATCGCTTCCAACCGTTTGCTGCCCGGCCACCGGCCAGCAACACCGCTGGACCGTCACGCGCTGGCCTGCCACTATCAACTCTCCAAACTAGGCATGAAATCGCTTGTTCAAATGCGAGCGACGCAGATGACGGTTTTGGGCATTCGCGGTGTTCTGCTTGATCTCGGCGGGGTCGTTTATTCCGGCGACCGACCCCTGCCGGGCTCGCTCGAGGCTGTCGAGCGCATCAAGAACGCCGGGCTTGGGCTGCGCTATATCACCAACACCACGCGGACGTCCTATGGCGGGTTGATGGAGAAACTCGCCAAGATCGGCGTTGTCGTGGCGCGTGGCGAGCTGCTGACGCCCGCCCAGGTCGCACGCACCTATCTGATGGACAATCGGCTTTCGCCGCATCTCCTCGTCCATAGCAATCTTGAGGAGGATTTTGCCGACGTTCCAGCCTCATCGCACGAGGCCGTCGTCATTGGCGATGCTGCCGATCGCTTTAGCTTTGCCGCCCTCAACGAGGCCTACCGCAAGATCGAAAAGGGCGCCCTCTTTCTTGCCCTCGCGGACAATCGCAACTTTCTTGACGCAGACGGTGAGTTGAGTCTTGACGCCGGCGCCTTCGTGCGGGCGCTCGAGTATGCCTCGGGCCGCACAGCGATGGTGCTCGGCAAGCCGTCCGCGGCTTTCTTTCAATTGGCCTGCCAGGGCCTTGGATGCGAACCCCATGAGACCGTCATGATTGGCGATGACGCAGAGGCTGATGTCGGTGGCGCGATAGCGGCGGGGCTTCGCGGCGTCCTGGTGCGCACGGGTAAGTACCGCAGCGGTCAAGAGGCAAGGCTCGCCAAGCCGCCCGATCTCGTCGCCGAAGACCTCGCCACCGCAGTCGACTGGCTGCTCGGCTCGTAGGGCACAGCCTCAAAGTTGGGACCGTCGGCGTTCGGTCTCACATGGCAGACGTTCCGACGGTCAATCCCGGTCATTGTTGATTCTGCTTGTTGAATGAGCGTTCAATTATGCTAGAATGTCAATTCGAAACGACCAAGCGCGCACTCGCCCGAACCTGATTGTCAACGGGTAAGGAAACCAGATGACCACCAGGAGCCAAAAGCGGTCGGCGAGGGGACGAAGAGCGGCGGCGCAAGCGCGGTCGCAATCTGGCGTTGCACAGCTGCCCTGGCGCCAAGTTGAAAATCCTTACCCGCCCGTGGAACCGATTTCCCACGATGAAGTCGAGGCGATTCACGAGTCATCACTGCGAATCCTAGAGGAAATCGGGATTAAAGTCCTAAGTCCCAGGGCGCGTGGAATCCTTGCCTCTTCGGGCGCAGACGTCAACGACAGCACGGAGATTGTAAAGTTCGACCGCGGTCTCGTCGCCGAGCAAATGAATCTCGCGCCGAGCGAGCTTGCGATGCGCGCCCGCAATCCTGAGCGCAATCTCCGCATCGGCGGGCGCAATGTCGTATTCTGCTCGGTCGGAGGTCCCGCCTTTGTCACCGACATCAAGCGTGGACGGCGCCAAGGCACCTACGCCGAGCAATGTGACTACATACGGCTTATTCATTGCCTCAACATAATCCATCAGGAAGGTGGTGGTGCCTTCGAGGCCTTGGACCTACCACAAGATTCACGCCATCTCGACCTTTACTACGGCCTCATCACACTGACGGATAAAAATTGGACACCTTGGTGCCTAGGTCGCGAGCGCTCCCGTGATGCGCTCGCCATGCTGGCCATCGCGCTGGGCGAGACCATCGAGGAATTGGCCGACAAGCCACCGCTCTTTTCGTGCATCATCAACACCAACTCACCGCTGCAAATCGATGTACCCATGGCCGAGGGGCTCATCGAGATGGCGAGACACGGCCAATGCATCACCGTGACGCCGTTCACATTGGCGGGCGCCATGGCACCGATAACGCTGGCCGGCGCACTGGCCCAGCAGAATGCCGAGGCCCTTGCCGCCATCGTGCTCGCGCAGTGTGTGAGACCGGGTGTGCCTGTTGCCTACGGTGCCTTTACAACCAATACCGATATGCGCACCGGCGCGCCCGCTTTCGGTACGCCGGAATACGTCCTCGGGGCGCAAATCTCTGGTCAGCTCGCGCGCCTTCATCGCCTGCCGTTTCGCTCGAGCGTCGTCACGACGGCCCACGCGGTCGACGCCCAAGCCGCCTACGAAAGCCAAATGGCGCTGTGGGGCGCCATTAACGGACATGCCAACATCATCAAGCATGCCGCCGGCTGGGTCGGCGGTGGTTTGACGGCCTCCTTTGAGAAAATAATCATCGACGCAGAGATGCTGCAGATGATCGCCGCCTATCTCGAGCCACCGGAGGTTTCCGATGCCACGCTCGCCCTCGAGGCCATACGCGACGTCGGTCCCGGCGGTCATTTTTTCGGCACCGCGCACACGCTCGAGCGCTACGAAACCGCATTTTACCAACCGTTGGTCTCCGACTGGGACAACTACGAAAACTGGATGGAGCGAGGTGCAAATTCAGTGACGGAACGTGCGCACGATGTCGGCCTAGAACTCCTTCAGGAATACCAACAACCTCCCATCGACGCGGCCGTTGACGAGGCGCTGAAAGATTATGTCGACAGGCGCAAACGCGACATTCATTGAGACGCAAACATTCGGACGCGACGAATTCAATCAACCAACAATCATCCAATCTGGGCAGCTGAGCTATGGCGCGAAACCCACGCTACGACATTCTGTTTGAGCCCGTGAAGATCGGTCCCGTAACGGCACCGAACCGGTTCTATCAGGTGCCCCATGCGAGCGGCATGACCAATTCTCTGCCACGCGTACGCGCCGCCTTTCGGGGCACCAAGGCGGAAGGTGGATGGGGCGTCGTCTGTTCTGGCTACTGCTCGATACACCCGAGTTCGGACGACACCCCTCTGCCTTTCGCCAGGCTTTGGAACGACGACGATATTCGCAGCCACGCGCTTGCCACCGATGCCATCCATGAGCATGGCGCATTGGCCGGGGTTGAGCTTTGGCACGGTGGTTGCGCGGTCATGAATCGCACCAGCCGCATTGCCCCGCTCTCTCCCTCCGGCATCAGTTGGGCCTCGACGCACGTCGGCTTCATGTCCAACATTCATTCCCGCGCCATGGACAAGCACGATATTCGTGAATTGATTTCTTGGCAGGTGGGCGGCGCCCGCCGGGCCCGCGAGGCCGGATACGACATCGTCTATGTCTATGCCGGCATGGGCTATCTGCCATATGAATTTTTACTCCCTGACTATAACCAGCGCGATGATGAATATGGTGGCAGCATCGAAAATCGCGTGCGCCTGGTCCGCCAAATGATCGAGGCCACAAAAGATGCCGTTGGGACGGATTGCGCGGTCGCGCTCAGGATCAGCGTCGAGGAGCTTTCCAAGAGGCCGGGCACATCTCTGGAGACCGAAGCCCACGAGGTCGTGTCGCTACTCAAGGACGTTCCAGATCTCTGGGACGTCAAGATGGACAGCTCGCCGACCGACTGCGGCCCCTCCCGCTTCGCCGAGGAAGGCAGCCACGAGCCGGTTGTCAACTTTGTCAAAACGCTCACCGACGCACCGGTCGTCGGGGTTGGCCGTTTTACCTCACCCGATGCCATGGTCTCGCAAGTCAGGCGTGGTGTCCTCGACCTGATCGGCGCCGCGCGACCATCCATTGCCGACCCGTTCCTGCCCAGCAAGATCGAGCAAGGTCGCGAGGACGAGATTCGCGAGTGCATCGGTTGCAACATCTGCATTGCCTCATGGCACGACTGTGTGCCCATCCGATGTACACAAAACCCGACTGTTGGCGAGGAATGGCGGCGGGGCTGGCACCCGGAGCGTATCGCGCCCAAAGGCTCGGACGCGCGCGCGCTCGTCATCGGCGCGGGGCCGGCAGGTCTCGAATGTGCCAGAGCGCTCGGCGCACGCGGGTATGATGTCACCTTGGCCGACGAGAAGAGCGAGTTCGGCGGCCGCCTGCTGTTCGAGGCGAAATTGCCCGGCCTTTCCGCATGGATGAGGGTGCGCGACTACCGGCTCGGTCAACTCCACAACATGGCCAATGTGGAGCTTTACAAGGAAAGCGCCCTCACGGCCGATGACGCACTCACGTTCGGCTTTCACCACATCGTCACCGCGACGGGAGGGAAATGGACACGCGACCTTTGGAAGGAGGCGGAGGTGCCCGGTGATGCATTGCGCCACGCCAAGGTGTTCACGCCCAACAACATCGAGACGGGCGTCGAGCTGGCCGGCAAAGTCGCGGTTTTCGATTTCGACTTTTACTACATGGGCGGCGTGCTGGCGGAGAAATTGGCGCGTGATGGCTGTGACGTCACTTACGTCACGCCGGCCGGTTACGCTTCGGCTTGGTCCATCATGTCGAATGAGCTGCCGCTGGTCCATCGCAGATTGCGTGACCTGGGCGTTGACATCGAAACATTACGCCGAGTGACCGCATTTGACGGTGATATGCTATCGCTCGCCGATGTTTATACCGGCGAGCGCTTCGAGCATGCCTGCGACAACCTTGTGATCGTCGGGTTGCGACGACCCAATGACGAACTTGCGCGAGACCTCTTTGCCCGTCGTGACGAGTGGCGAGATCACGGTGTCATGTCGGTCACGGCCATCGGCGATGCTCACGCCCCCGGCGCCATCGCGCACGCGGTGCACTCGGGCCGGAGCTATGCGGAGGGCTTGGATCAAGCGCCCAACGTTGTGCCCTATAAGCTCGACGAGCCCTTTGCCAGCATCGTCGAATAGCGCTTAGAGTTCGTCCGATTTTTGCTCCTCGCTATCGTCGACCTCCAACTCATAGACGGACTGAGAGGTCTTTGGCACCGGCACGAAACTGCCGGGATCGGAGCGTTCGCGCTCTACCCCCCAGATCAGCCGTGCCGCGATAAACAGCGATAAGAGCGCGAGCACAACGGAGATGAATATGAAAAGGCTGCCAGACCGGTCCTCGGACATGAAGGGCGCGGCGACGATTGGACCAACGGCGGCTCCCACGGCATAAGCCAGCAGCAATCCGCTGCTAACCGGCACCAATCGCTCGTTCGGCACATGGTCGTTGGCATGGGCCAAGCAAAGCGCGTAGAGCGGGATCATGAGTGCACCGTGTGCAACCGCAATTGCAATCATCGTCGCAAAGCCGGTGAACGGCCAAAACGCGATCAAGAGGCCCGTCACGATTGTTCCAAGCGCCGTCAGCAGGATGACAACCCGGCGATCGCGGAAGTCCGAAATTCGACCCAGCGGCCACTGAGAAATCGTCCCACCCAAAACGAATGCCGCCATGAGCAACGTAACTTCTGCGGTCGACATGCCACGCAGCTGGCCGAACAAGGGCCCGAGCGTCCAGAACGCACCCTCTGCGGCCCCAACCAACAAGCAGCCGACAATGCCGACGGGCGACACCGCAAAGAGGCCCCTGAGATCGAGCCGAGCGACCGGAATCGGCGTCGGCTCGTCGATCGGCGTCAACGCCAACGGCACGACGGAGAGACTGACGAGCCCGGTGACAATCATGAACAAGACCGGGCCGTCGATCGGCGCCACATTGATCGCCAACTGCCCGGCCATGGTCGCGACATTGGCCACGATGATGTAGATGGAAAGAATACTGCCTCGAACTTCATTGCTGACGGTGTCGTTGAGCCAGCTCTCGATCACCATGAACGAGATGGCGAGGCATGCGCCCGTAAGGAACCGCAGGACGGCCCATGATGTTGGCGCAATCAAGAGCGGAAACACCAGCACGAGCGCCGCAAGCAGCGCTGCTATTCCGGCAAAGGCGCGGATGTGGCCTACCACCCTGACGAGACCTGGGCCCACGATGCAGCCGATGGCAAAGCCGGCGAAGTAAGTGGTTCCTAGGATGCCGATAAATGAGGTCGAAAAGGCTTCCCGGCTCGCCCGAAGCGGCAATAGGGTTTGAAAGAGTGAAACTCCGGCAAGGATCAGTCCGGCACCCAACAACAACAAAACGATGGATCGCCGGGCGCCGAGCGCTACGGATTTCATGGGGAACGCCTCTCTCGTCCAACGGATCGCAGACGGCCAACTCGGCTCGAGACCGATGTCGTGAGGCTGATACCAAATTCAGGCGCGGGCCCACAACCCGCGCCTGCGAAATTCTGTTAGGACCCGCTCAGGTCAGATGCTGACCATCACGCGTCAAGCCAGGCGAACTCAGGCCATTCCGCGCCGCCGAGTGCTTCGAGCGGCAATCGGCGTAGTCCCTTGACCTTGTTTGATAGGCCATCGACGTAGTTGCGGTGGGCGGGAATGATTATGCCCGACTCTTGCGAGATGAGCCGCTGCATTTCGCAATACATTTCCTTGCGCTTGGCCGGGTCCAGTTCCGCACGGGAATCGACGAGCAATTTGCCCATCCGCTCGTTCTTCCATTGCGAATCGTTCCATGCGGCGTCCGGCGCAAAGGCCAGCGTCAACATGACGTTGGCCGTCGGGCGCATGTTCCACGATGCCACGTGCAATGGGGTTTTCATCCAAATTGCACCCCAATAACCATCGATCGGCACCTTTTTGACGTTGATGTTGAGGCCGATTTTTGCAGCCTCGCGCTGGGTAATCAGAGCGATGTCGGTGATGCCCGAATCAACCTCCGCCACTTGCATCTCAACTGAAGTGACGCCCGACTTCTTGAGATGGAACTTTGCTTTTTCCGGATCGTAGGGACGTTGCGCAAGATCGGCGCAATGGTCTGGATAAGCAGTGCTGATTGGATGATCGTTGCCAACTGTTCCATGCCCCTTGAGGATCGATTTCACGATCCGCTCGCGGCGTTGCAGAAACTTCATTGCTTCGACAAAGTCGTGGTTGTTTCCAGGCGATTTGTCCCTCATGCACACGATCGACATGTAGGCACCGGATGGCACCGACAGAACCTCAAAGCCTGGTGCCGCCTCGACCTGCTTGATCGCCTTGGGATCGAGCTGGGACATCATGTTGATGTCGCCGGCGAGCAGCGCATTCACCCTCGCAACCGAGTCAGTAATCCCGAATATTTCGAGCTCGTCGAGATTTGGCCCACCGCTTCGCCAATAGTTGTCGTTGCGCTCGTGGACCGACCGCACACCTTGCTTGAACTCCTTGATCTTGAAGGGGCCGGTGTGCCGGGTGGTGCGCTAAAATCGGTTGTTTCCCGCTTGAGGATACGGAAATGGAAGGTGCCAAGTGCGGCAGGCAGATCCGCATTGGGTGAGTTGAGGATCGCGCGAACCGTGTAATCGTCGAGCTTTTTCCACTCTTTGACGGTGCTGACCAGTGCTTTGGCCTTGGAGATGGAATTCTCTCCGATGTGGCGGTTCATGGTCCAGACGACGTCGTCGGCCGTGAGCTTGCTGCCGTCATGAAACTCCACGTCACGGCGCAACTTGAAGGTCCATTCCCGGGCGTTGTCGCTCGGCGAGAATTCCTCGGCAAGCTCGGGCTGAGGTACGATGTCGTCGTCGAGCTGGACCAGATTGTTGTAGGTTGCGCGGCCACGCACATAGTCGATCGCCGATGTGACCAGCTGTGGGTCAAGCGTATCGGATGGGCCATGTAGCGCCATTGCACATCGCAACGAGCCGCCGCGCTTGGGCGTTTGTGCAAGCGCCTTGCCAGCCGCTGTTACAATGCTGCCGGCGGTGGCGACCGTGGCTCCCATGGCCATCAGCCAACCCATCACTTCGCGACGA
>JAUVMS010000110.1 GCA_030600135.1 Hyphomicrobiales bacterium
ATCTTGCGTCGGTTGGTGATCGGAGGGGGCGACCCATGATGAACTCATTTATGCTTTTGCTTAGTCCGCAATTCCTTTTTATGGGTCTTGTGGCGCTTGCGGTCTTTGCGACGGTGCTGACTGTCGCAATGCCGGTGCTGTCGCGCGAGCGGGCAAGTGGGCGCATGAAAGTCATGGCGACCGAGCGAGACAAAATGCGCGCTGAAAGGCTGGCGGAACTTGCAGCGGAGAAAAATCGCGGTAAGCTGCGGCACCAGCCCAAGGGTTACATGCAGCAAATCGTCGACGCCCTTAACCTGCAAAAGATATTCGAACCGGACGACCTGCGCGACAAGCTGAAAATGGCAGGCTTGAGAGGGCAGACACCGGTGGTTGCGTTCTTGTTCTTCCGTCTCGCCATGCCAATCATCATGTTCGTTGGCGCGATGTTCTATCTGTTCGTCGTGCGCAGCCAAGAGATGGTGCCAATAATCAAGATTGGAATCTCGCTCGGCGCGGCCTACCTGGGTCTCTTTCTACCCAGTGTGTTTCTGTCGAACCTTATTCAACGACGCCAGACCGTGGTCGGGCGCGCTTTTCCCGATGCCTTGGATTTGCTGCTGATCTGCGTGCAGGCAGGTATGTCGGTCGAAGCAGCCTTCGCCAAGGTGAGCCAGGAAGTTTCGGATCAATCGATCGAACTGGCTGAAGAACTGAGTTTGACCACGGCGGAGTTGTCGTATCTGCCGGAGCGTCGCCAGGCATTTGAAAACCTTGCAAAGCGGATAGGACTGCCGGCGGTCAAAGCAACGTGCACCAGCCTGATACAGGCCGAGCGATATGGTACGCCAGTAGGTCAAGCCCTACGCGTAATGGCAAAGGAAAATCGCGATATACGGATGGCCGAGGCGGAGAAGAAAGCAGCGGCATTGCCACCAAAGCTCACTGTGCCAATGATTGTGTTCTTCTTGCCTGTGCTGTTCGTGGTTATTCTCGGACCGGCCATTGTTCGTGTGATGCGGATGGAATAGGCCACGATCACTGGCCGAGGCTAAGTTCGAGCGATCAGACACGACCGAGCGCGATAGGTTGAAGCGGTCGGCTTTATTAGCCCCCTTACTCTTGCTGTTCGCAGGTCCTCACTTGAGCAGGAGCAGGTAGGTCGACAAAACTAAGCTTCGCAGAGCCGCGGAGCCAGCTACCTGCCGCTGTGCTGGCCCATCATCTTAGGGGTTTCGTCGTCGACGAGTTCCGCGCGTAAGGGGCTCGCTTTGTATGTGCCCAAGATGCGCACCTCGGTTGAAAAGAACGACAGCTCCTCTAGCGCGAGGCGAACGGACCGTTCGGTCGGGTGCCCTTCGATGTCGGCATAGAACATGGTGGCGTTAACAGTCCCTTCGAGTTGATAGGATTCAAGCTTAATCATGTTGACGCCGTTCGTGGCAAAGCCGCCGAGGGTCTTGTAAAGGGCGGCGGGCACGTTACGCACGCGAAAGATGAATGTGGTAATGACCTCTCCATCGCTCGGATCTGCATCGTCCGGTTCGTTCGCCAAGACGACGAAGCGCGTGGTGTTGTGTGCTTCGTCCTCCACGTCACGCTTGAGAATATCGAGCCCATAAACCTCAGCGGCGAGCGAGGAGGCGATCGCGGCCATCGTGCGATCGCCGCGTTCCTTGATCAACCGAGCGGCGCCAGCCGTGTCGGCCTCCGGTATCGGTCTTAGGTTTAGATCGCGAATGATCCGGCGACATTGACCGAGCGCTTGGGTGTGACTGTGAACCGATTCGAGTGAACCGAGTTGGACCCCCGCCAGGGCGATGAGCTGATGGCGAACGCGCAAAAAGTGCTCACTAACAATGTAGAGATCGGCGGCAGGAAGCAGGTGGTGGATGTCGGCGACGCGGCCAGCGACGGAATTTTCGATCGGGATCATGGCGTAGTGAGCGACGCCGGTTTTGACGGCCGCGAGCGCATCCTCGAATGTCGGGCAGGGGAGCGGATCGAGATCAGGAAATGCATCCTTGCAGGCGAGGTGAGAGTTGGCCCCCGGCTCACCTTGAAAGGCAATTCGCTCCCGGTTGCGAGAGCTTTGATCGGTGGTTGCGGTCTCAGTGAGTGGGCCAGCATTCGCCGGCGCACCGGGTGACGGATTGTTGGACATGGGTTCGCCAGGGGTTGGTGCGGTTGGTTTGCGATTGGGCGAACCGAATTCTGCCTGGTGTGCTATTGGAGAATCTTGCGGGCTCGCTCAAGGTCGGCGGGAGTATCGACGCCAAGGGGGACGGTGTCAACGAGGGCAACATCAATGCGCATACCGGCCTCTAGGGCACGGAGCTGTTCCAGACGTTCGCGTTGTTCGAGGGTGCCGGTGGGCAGAGCAACAAAGCGCTCGAGCGCGGCGCGGCGGAACGCATAGATGCCGATGTGGTGAAATAGCGGCCCGTCACCGGTCGGCGCGGTGGCGCGGGTAAAGTAAAGAGCGCGCAGTTGGTCGGGGGCGCCGGTCGGTGTGCCAACCACTTTGACTACATTGGGGTTGTCGCGCTCCTCGGGATTGGTGATTTGCGCCGCCAATGTTGCAATATCGGCTGGGCCCGAGTGCAATGGCGCCAGGCAGGCGGTGACCAGATGCGGCTCGAGCGTTGGCAGATCGCCTTGCAGATTGACGACGAACTCGGCCTTGCCGTCGGGGTCGAGTATGGTGACGGCTTCGTGGATCCGGTCGGAGCCACTTTGGTGGTCGTCACGCGTCATGACGGCTTCGCCACCGGCGCGTTCGACTGCCTGGGCAATTTCGACGGCATCGGTGGCAACCGCGACCCGGCCCGCGTCGGCTTCGACGGCGCGGCGCCAAACATGGACGATCATTGGTTCGCCGGCGATTGCCGCAAGCGGCTTGCCAGGGA
Organism: Hyphomicrobiales bacterium; assembly: GCA_030600135.1. Lineage (GTDB taxonomy): Bacteria > Pseudomonadota > Alphaproteobacteria > Rhizobiales > JAUVMS01 > JAUVMS01. The sequence goes on from JAUVMS010000110.1 coordinate 2,889, forward strand.
GGCGCGCGGCCTGCATTCTTGCAGGGACGATCACAAGTGTGCGTGACATTTCAACAGGACCTAGCACGATACAGCGGCAAATTTACGCTCTTAGTCCGACAAGCCATGTGTTGCAAGCCGGTCGCAAATTCCTATAGTGACGCGGCTTTTCACGACGGCGCCCGGCTGCGATGTTGAGCGGGCGAACAGCTGGTATCAAACACGGAAGTGGGGACCGCGCTCCAATGGACTCCTTTGAATTCAATAAAATTGCAGGCGCAGTGCTCGCTGCTGCACTCGTCGTTTTTGGTAGCAGGACTTTGATTAATGAGGTTCTGCACGTACCGGAACCGGAAAAACCAGGCTACGAGGTCGCGGTGATGACGACCGAGGGGGACGGTGTTGGCGCGGCCAAGGATGCAGGGCCGTCCGTTGTCGAGCTGTTGGCAAGCGCGGACGCAGGTGCTGGCAAGAAGGATTTCAAGAAGTGCGTGGCCTGCCACACGATCGAAAAGGGAGGGGCCAACAAGATCGGACCGAACCTCAATGGCGTTGTGGGTCGTGAATTGGCCTCGGTCAGCGGATTTGCCTATTCGGCGGGCCTTAAGGGGAAGGGTGGCAGCTGGGACTATGTCGCCTTGGATAGTTTTCTCACCAGTCCGAAAAAATATGCACCGGGCACCAAGATGGCGTTTGCGGGTCTCAAGAAAGCGCAAGATCGCGCGGAGCTGATCGCTTACTTGCGCGAGAATACGGACAGTCCGCCACCGCTGCCGGAGGCGTCGGAGAGCGCTGAAGCGGGGGAAAGTTCCGAGGCAGCGCCTGAAACGGCGAAGGAGTAATCTTGACGCCTCATGATGGACGCCCGGGGGTCGAGGGATTTGATCGGCCTCTTAGATATTTTAATGGCAAATACTCGAAAGCTCGATTTCTTCAATGATATCGTATGGATAACCTCCGAATTGCGGCGCCGATGAACGTTTTTTAATTTGGCGCTGCGGCGCAAGGGCGCCATTTTATGTGCCATCGTGCCCGTTATACTCGCGATCGAACTTAGATTAGTCGTCTTGAGGTCCCATGATTTCATTGTTCCGACGTGTGCTCGAAGCCGCTTTCTTCACCGTTGTCATCTCGCTGATCCCGTTTGCCGCGCAGGCGGAAAAGACTTGGCATCACGCCTTGTCGCTGGTCGGCACGCCAAAGTATGCAGCTGACTTTAAGCATTTCGAGTGGGTGAACCCTGACGCCCCCAAGGGGGGAGATGTTCGGATGGCGGCATTTGGCACGTTCGATTCCCTCAACGCCTTTACGGTCAAGGGAAATGCAGCCAACGGCCTTGGGTTGATCTACGACAGCCTGATGGCGACGAGCCCTGACGAAGCCTCGACCGAATACGGCCTAGTGGCTTCTGAAGTGTCGCACCCCGACGACTTCAGTTCGGTTACGTTTCGGTTGCGGCCGGAAGCGAAGTTTCACGACGGCGAGCCGATCACACCCGAAGATGTGATCTTCAGCCTCGGAGAGCTCAAGCGCGTCGATCCGGGCTCGGCCTTTTATTACAAGAACGTCGTACGTGCCGAAGCAACGGGACCGCGAGAGGTAACATTTTACTTCGACACCAAAGGCAATCGCGAGCTACCGCACATCATGGGGCAGCTCACCGTGCTGCCGAAGCATTTTTGGATGGCGAAGGACAGTAACGGAAAATCGCGCGACCTCGCCAAGAGCAGCCTGGAAGTACCGGTGGGCTCCGGGCCTTACCGCATAAAGCAAGTCAAGCCGGGACGTTCGCTGACGTTCGAACGCGATCCCAACTACTGGGCGAAGAGCTTGCCCGTCTCGATCGGGCACTGGAACTTCGGCACCATCAAATACGAATACTTCCGGGATGCGCGTGCCATGTTCGAGGCCTTCAAGGCGGGAGATCTCGATTTTCGGGTCGAGAATAGCTCGAAAGGGTGGGCGACGGATTATGATTTCCCGGCCGTGAAAAAGGGCATGGTGGTTCGCGAGAAGTATCCGGTCAAACAGGTGGCCGGAATGCAAGCCTTTGCCTTCAATCTGAGGCGTAGCAAGTTCGCCGATCCCCGGGTACGCCGAGCGTTCAATTTGGCTTTCGACTTCGAGTGGGCCAACAAGAACCTGTTCTATGACCAGTACACGCGGAACGATTCCTATTTCGCGAACTCCGAGCTTGCGGCGCGCGGACTACCCGAAGGCCGAGAGCTCGAGATTCTCGAAGCGGTGAGGGGCCAGGTTCCGGCGGAGGTTTTTACAACCAAGTATCTGAACCCGGTCAACAAGAAGTCAGGTGACTACCGCAAGAACCAGTTTGCCGCTGTGCAGCTGTTGAAGAAGGCTGGCTTTGTCGTCAAGAACAAAGTTTGGACGCACACGGAAACAGGCGAGCAACTCATAGTCGAGTTCCTGCTGCAACAGCCGACCTTTGAGCGGATTGTCCTGCCCTACGCCGACAGTCTGAAACGTTTGGGCATCAAGGCCTCGGTCCGTACGGTCGATTCATCGCAATACAAGCGGCGTACCGACACCTTCGACTTCGACATCATCGTCGCGTCGTTTCCGCAGTCGGAATCGCCAGGCAACGAGCAGCGCGATTTTTGGGGCTCGGTCGCCGCCGGCAAGGATGGCAGCCGCAACGTCGTCGGCATGAAGAACCCGGCCATCGACAAGCTCATCGATCGCATTATTTTTGCCAAGGATCGGGACGAGTTGGTTGCCGCGACGCGGGCGCTCGATCGTGTGCTTCTTTGGAACCACTACGTCGTACCCCAGTGGTACATTCCTTATCAGCGTTTGGCCTATTGGAAGAAGTTCAAGCACCCTGAAAAGCCGGCCTCGCGATCGATTGCTTTCTTCCAAAGCTGGTGGATTGATGCCGAGCAGGCAGCCAAGCTCGCCGAGGCGGGCAAATGAGATTGGCCGGGCCCAAACTCCCGCCCGGCAGGTCCCTGCTGAGGGCGGCCGCGACTGGTGCGATCTGCTTGTCGGCGCTGGTGGTTTGCGTGATGGGGTTGCAGGCGAGCGAGCGCAATCACGGTCTTTCGGCTTTTGGTGAGCTGGATTACGGCCCGGATTTCAAACACTTCGACTATGTGAACCCGAACGCGCCCGTGGGCGGCCGGCTTACGATGATCGGCACGGCGGGGCGAATTACCTTCGACAGCTTCAACAACTTCATCATCAAGGGCGATGCCGCCCAAGGCCTCGGTCTGCTCTACGACAGCCTGATGACCCGCGCATGGGACGAACCGGATGCGGTCTACGGCCTGGTGGCGCATTCGGCCGAAGTCTCAGACGATGGCAAGTCGGCGACGTTTTTCCTGAGGCCAGAAGCAAAGTTTGCCGACGGTTCGCAGATAACGGCCGACGACGTTGTTTTCACGCTGAAGACGCTGCGCAAGAAGGGCCACCCACAATACAGACTGGCCTTTCGTGACATAGTGAAGGTCGAGGCGCTCGATCCGCAAACGGTGCGTTATGAGTTCAAAGGGCAAAGTCTGCGGGACCTGCCGCTCAATGTGGCGACGCTGCCGATCCTGCCCAAGGCTTGGTACGCGACGCGCCCGTTCGAGAAAACCTCGCTCGAGCCGCCACTTGGTTCAGGCCCCTACCAGATTGCCAAATTTCGCCAGGGAACGTTCGTCACCTACAAGCGGCGCGAGGGCTACTGGGGTTGGGGTCTGCCGGTCAATGTGGGCCGGTACAACTTTGACGAGCTGCGCTACGAGTATTTCAAGGATCGAGTTGCCGACCTCGAGGCGCTGAAGTCCGGCGAATTCGATCTGCGCGAAGAGTTCACGTCGCGGGATTGGGCCACGGCCTATGACGTCCCACCGGTGCGCAGCGGGCAATTGGTCAAGACCGAACTTGCTGATCATCTGCCCTCCGGCACTCAGGGCTTCTTTCTCAACCTCAGGCGTAAGAAGTTTCAAGATATCCGCGTGCGAAAGGCTCTCGATCTCATCTTCGACTTTGAATGGACACGCAAGAACATTTTTTACGGCGCCTATGAACGGACCGTGAGCTACTTCGAGAACTCCGATATGAAGGCCGTCGGGGCACCCAGCGCAGAGGAGTTGGCACTGCTCGAGCCGTACCAAAAGCAATTGCCAACGAACGTCTTTGAAGAGACCTACACGCCACCTGTGAGCGACGGCTCCGGACAGGATCGCAGAAATCTCAGAGCAGCGGTCAAGTTGTTGAAAGAAGCCGGTTTTCAATCGAAATCAGGCCGCATGGTCAACAACAATGGAGAGCAGTTGTCGATCGAGTACCTGATTTTCTCGCCTGGATTCGAGCGGGTGATCGCGCCCTATGCAAAGACGCTCAAACGGGTGGGCATCGACGCCTCGATTCGCCGGGTCGATCCGGCGCAATACGAGCGGCGCATGAAGAGCTTCGACTTCGACATCATCGTTCAACGGTACGTTTTGAGAACGACACCGGGTGCGGAGCTTCGCAATTATTGGGGATCGGCGGCGGCCGATCTTGCGGGCAGCTTCAATCTGTCAGGCATCAAGGATCCCGTCGTCGATGCCTTGATCGAAAAGGTGCTCGAAGCGAAATCACGAAAAGAGTTGGTGACAGCCACGCGGGCGCTCGATCGTGTCTTGCGTTCGGGGCACTATTGGGTCTCTCATTGGTACAACAAGGCCCACCGTATGGCGTTCTGGAACAAGTTCGCGTGGCCCGAGCAAAGGCCAAAGTTCAATCGTGGCGTGATCGAGACCTGGTGGTTCGACGCCGACAAGGCCGCCAAGCTGAAAGCGAATTGATCTGATGCGACCCATGTAGGTCGAAACACCTGTCTGCGAGCGAGCAGCCGATGACCGAATACATCATCAAACGCCTCTTGCTCATGATCCCGACGCTCATCGGGATTATGTTGTTCACGTTTGTCGTGGTGCAATTCCTGCCGGGCGGGCCTGTCGAGCGTATGATCGCGCAGATCACTGGAACCGATGTCTCGGCAACGGCGCGGATCGGCGGCACCGAGGGCGGGGATTTCGGCGTCTCGGGCCAGGCTCAGCAAGGCGTGACCGGCAACGCATCGACGTCCAAGTATCGCGGCGCGCAAGGCCTCGACCCGGAATTTATCAAGGAACTGGAACAGCAGTTCGGCTTCGACAAGCCGGTGCATGAACGCTTCCTGCTGATGATGTGGAACTATATCCGCTTTGATTTCGGGCAAAGCTATTATCGCGACGTTAGCGTCATCGAACTCATCATCGAGAAGATGCCGGTGTCGATTTCGCTCGGGCTGTGGCTGACGCTGCTGACCTATGGCGTGGCCATCCCGCTCGGCATACGCAAGGCGGTAACGGATGGCCAGCCGTTCGACATTTGGACCAGTACGGTTTTGGTTATCGGCTATGCCATACCAAGCTTCGTTCTCGCCGTGCTGCTCATGGTGTTTTTTGCCGGCGGTTCGTTTTTCGATTGGTTCCCGCTCAGAGGGCTGACGTCGGACAACTGGGATCAGCTTAGCCTGTTGGGCAAGGTGCTCGATTATTTCTGGCACTTGGTCCTGCCGCTGACGGCGATGGCCGTTGGCGCGTTCACGGCAATGACGTTCCTGACCAAGAACTCGTTCCTCGACGAAGTTTCAAAGCAGTATGTGATCACGGCCCGGGCCAAGGGTTTGTCGGAGCGACGGGTGCTTTACGGTCACGTCTTTCGCAATGCGATGCTGATCATCATCGCCGGGTTTCCGGGTGCGTTCCTTTCCGCGTTCTTTGGCGGCTCGTTGCTCATCGAGACGATCTTCAG
>JAUVMS010000149.1 GCA_030600135.1 Hyphomicrobiales bacterium
CCGCCTCATAGCATCTTACGACACTTCAGCAGTGGTTCGCTTGCGCTCGCCTCTCTCAACCGTGCCTGCCGGGATCTTGTCCCGACGTTTCCGCAACGCTCACCACCATCGCTCTTTACGACAGCAGCTTGCGGTGGCTTGGGATCGATCCCTGACGACCGAACCCGAAGGACCTTCCTTCATCTCTCGTACAGTTACGCATCACCGTTTGGACCGGCGATACTCGTGACACACGACCCTGAACGGTCATTTGGATTTCTTCAGTCCGGTAAGATTGGTATGCGTTTTTGTTCTTGCTGGCTCTATGCAACACATATTCGCAAAGCAGGAACCATGTAGGGAGACAATGTATGTCAGCTGAAACAGACGTCATCATCATTGGCGCCGGTGCGGCGGGCTTGTCGGCGGCCAAGGAACTGAGCCGACTTGGCAAAACACATACGGTGGTCGAGGGATCTCACCGTATCGGTGGGCGCGCGTACTCAGAAGAAATCGCTTCCGGCGTGTGGTTTGATTTGGGCTGTGCCTGGCTGGTTGAAGGCGCTGCCAATCCTTTCGTTCCTATCGCTGACGAGCTTGGCATCACAGTCGGTAAGGACAAGAACGATCTGTTCAAGGGTGAAAACCTACGCTATCGGCGTAGCGGCACCCCCCTGAACGATGCGCAACGGGCTGCCTGCGCCCGGTACTATGACCACTGCGACGACGCGATCAGCGCTGCGGCGAAGCAAGGCCGGGATGTGCCTCTGAGCGATGTGGTTGATCTGGAAAACGAGTTTGCCGTACCCTTTATGGGTGGCACTGCGTCGGCATGGGGGCTGGATTTAGATCTCGTTTCAACCGTCGATTACGGTACTTCCTATGGCGAACTCGGCTTTCCGGTCGTGAACGGTTATGGCAATTTGGTTGCTGCATGGGGCGCAGATGTTGTGGTGCCGCTCAACACCCGCGTTGAGCGGATCGATTGGTCCGGGCCTGGCGTGACGGTGGAGACTCCCAAAGGAACGATCAAGGGGCGTGCAGCCCTGAGCACCGTATCAACCGGGATTCTGGCATCAGGTGACATCCTTTTTGCGCCAGGCCTGCCGGACTGGAAAATCGAGGCCATCAATAATCTGCCTATGGGGACAGAAAACAAGATGGGCGTCTACTTTGACAGAGATGTTTTTGGTGAGGAGGGGCACGGCTTTTACGCAACCTGGAATGACAATGGCAATGGCAATATGGCAAAGGTTGAGGCTGGCGTCATGGGACTCAACACCGCCGTTGTGTTTGTCGGGGGGCGTCACGGAATCTGGCTTGAGAAGCAGGGCCAACAGGCCTGCCATGACTTCGCCGTTGACAGGATAGCCGATGTCTTCGGAAACGATATCCGCAAACATGTTGACCGTTCCATCGTCACGGCCTGGGACACAGAGCCTTGGACACGAGGGTCGTGGGCCTGCGCGCGCCCCGGACACGCGCACCAGCGAGCCAATCTAGCGCGACCTGTCGATGACCGCCTGTTCTTTGCCGGTGAAGCCACGATGAATGGTGTGCAGGGCACCTGTCACGGGGCATATCTTTCCGGCATCCGGGCGGCAAAACAAATTGCTACACAGCTGAATGCCGGCTCTTAGCGATTGTACATCTGATCGCCTGAAAAAGGGCTGTCAATACTTACGGCTTCTTGATCGGCAAGTGTCGCCTCATGGCCCACTGCGTCGCACGGCATTAACTCGCCGACGGTGGCAAATTTCAGCAGCGGACCTTCTTATTCAATGTTGAATTGCGTACTTCTTGTGGTGCTCCGGCTCAAAACCCCATCGCCTCATCGTCCGCGCACGACAGCGGCTCGCTACGCAGCCCCAACGCCAGCGGCCAACGCCGCATCGATCTCGGCGATGATGGCCACGGCTGCGGCCTTGGGAACGTCGGCTTGGGTGATGGGGCGACCGACGACCAAGCGGGTGGCGCCGGCCTCGATGGCGCGCGCGGGCGTCATGACGCGGGCCTGATCGCCGATGTCGGCACCAGCAGGGCGGATGCCTGGGGTCACGATGAGGAAATCCCGACCGACCGTTTGGCGAACGAGAGCCGCTTCGCGAGCCGAGGTAACAACACCGTCAAATCCGGAACCGGCGGCAAGCTTGGCACGATGGGCGACCAGCTGATCGCTTTTCATCTCAAAACCTTGCTCTGACAGATCGTCCTGCGTCAGGTTGGTCATGACGGTGACGGAGAGCAATTTTAGCGCACTCTCACCGCGGCCCGCGACAGCGGCCCGCATGGTCTTACTGTCGTGGCCGTGGACGGTGAGGAACGTGACGCCGAGGGCCGCGATGTTGGCCGCCGAGCGCTCGACCGTGTTGCCGATATCGAGCAACTTGGCGTCGAGAAAAACCTGCTTGCCAGCGGCAACGAGGTCACGGGCCAGCGCAATGCCGTCGCCACCAAAAATGAGCTCGTGACCAATTTTGTAGAACTCGACGCTGTCGCCGAGTTCCTCAACAAGTTTTGCGGCTTCTTCCTTTGTCGTAACATCCAGCGCCACTATCAGGCGCTCTCTGGCTGATAGTGTTTCGCGTCTGCTTGGCCTTGGCGATGATGCGCTCTTAGTAGGGCCGTTTTCAAATTGGACGACTGTCATGGGTGGCACCGCCATTCCTAATGTCCAACTGATAGCCCGGAATCAACAGTTGACTCCTGGGCCGCGAATCGATTCCTAGCGAAAGTTTGTATCCTTCGTGATCCGCACTGTCACGTGTTTGTTGCCATGGTTCAACAGCTTCGCCCATCATGAACCGACACACAGCTGCCCGTTTGTCACGCCGCTGGTTTTCGCAATTTTAACATGAACATAAGCCGAATGGCTCTGCAAACCCTAGCGTCGCAGCGCCTGGGCGGTATAGGCCAGGTGCTGGATGACGGACTTATAAAGCTCCTGGAGCGATTTGTCCTCCAAGTGGCCATTGTCGTCGAAGGCGTTTGCCGCCCGTGGCACCGCGATCTGCTCCGGCAACACATGAGCGCCCAACCCCAACTGCAAGATTTTGCGCAAATCTATGAGGCTGCGCATGGCGCCGAACCCGCCGGGCGAGGAACCGCCAATGGCAAAAACACGGCTCTTGTAGACGTGGAGCGGCGCCTCGGTCTCGTCACGAACGCGGCTCACCCAATCGAGCGTGTTCTTCAGGAGCGGCGTGACAGATGAATTGTACTCCGGGCAGGTGATGAAGATGCCGTCGTGCTGCTGCATCAGCTCTTTGAACGCTTTGGCATTGTCGGGCGGACCGGACTCGACCTCCAAATCGCCGTGGTAGATCGGCATGGGATAGTCGGAGAGATCGACGAAGGTGCTTTCGATGCCATTGGCGTTGGCGATGTCGGCACCGAGCCTGGCGAGGCGCTTATTGAACGAGCCTTCGCGCGCACTACCGGCGAAGAACAGAAGTTTGACGTCTGTACTCATCTATCGATCGGCTCCTGGAGTGCCGTGTCCACGCAAACAGGCCCGGCAGCTACGACGAGGAAATCTCATGGCCGAAGAAATCCGGGCTAGCCACTTTCACCCTCAAAGAACGCTTTCACCTTGGCAAAGAAGCCGGCCGAGTGAGGACTGGTTGAATCGCTCGATGCCTTGTCGAAATCCTTCAAAAGTTCCTTCTGGCGCCGATTTAGATTTTTCGGAGTTTCGACCTCGACCTGAATGTACATATCGCCGGTGACGCTCGAGCGCAGTACCGGCATGCCCTTACCGCGTAATCGGAATTGCTTGCCGGTTTCGGTGCCATCGGGAATTTTCACCCGCGAACGCCCGCCATCGACATTAGGCACCTCGATTTGCCCGCTGAGCGCGGCCGTGGTCATCGAAATCGGCACCCGGCAAAAAAGATCCGAACCATCGCGCTGGAAGAATTCATGGGGCCTGATGGAGAGAAAAATATAGAGATCGCCAGGTGGTCCACCACGCACACCTGCCTCACCCTCGCCTGCCAGGCGAATGCGTGTACCATCCTCGACGCCGGCTGGAATATTGACCGAAAGCGTGCGTTCACGGGTCACGCGCCCGGCACCTGCACAAATGCCGCAGGGATCATTAATCACCTCTCCACGCCCTTGGCACGCGGCACAGGTTCGTTCAATGGTAAAGAATCCCTGGCTCGCCCGCACTTTGCCGGCGCCGCCGCAGGTCCGGCATACACTGGGACTCGTGCCAGGCTTGGTGCCCGAACCCGAGCACGTGTCACAGGAAACACTGGTCGGCACGCGAATTTGAGCGGTCTTGCCGCTGAACGCCTCAACCAGCGTAATCTCCATGTTGTAGCGCAAGTCGTCACCGCGCTGGCGGGTCGTGCGACCACGCCCACCACGGCGTTGCCCACCCATGAATTCGCCGAACAGGTCGTCGAATATGTCGGACATGGAGGCGCCAAAATCAGCCCCGAAGCCGCCTGGCCCACCAGCGCCAAAGCCGCCCTGCTCGAATGCGGCGTGGCCGAACTGGTCATAGGCCGCCCGCTTTTGCGGATCCTTGAGAGCCTCGTAGGCTTCGTTGACCTCTTTGAAGCGCCGCTCCGCCTCCGCGTCATCGGGGTTGCGGTCGGGGTGGTATGCCTTAGCGAGCTTGCGGAACGCGCTCTTGATATCTTGCTCACTCGCGCTCCGCTCGACGCCCAACACCTCGTAGTAGTCACGTTTCGCCATTCGGATGCCCTGAGCCGATCAATTTGGTGAACCATGGCGCGGACGCGCCACAGCCGGTGAAGCTACTCGCATAAATACGAAAAGGCCCTCATCCGGAACGTACGGCCTATGCCGCGGGATGAGGGCCATTGTGGTCTCCTCTCGGACTACGCCGATTTCTTGCTGTCGTCGTCCTTGACCTCCTCGAAGTCGGCATCGACAACGTCGTCGCCGCCGCCCGAACCCGTACTGCCAGCATCGCCGGGGCCGCCGTCTTCGCTCGAGCCCGCGTCTGCGGTCTGACTGGCCTGATACATGGCTTCGCCAAGCTTCATGGACGCTTGAGCGAGCGCCTCGGTCTTGGCCTTGATTGCCTCGGTGTCCTCGCCTTCGAGTACGCTCTTGAGATCAACCATCGCGGCCTCGACCGTACTCTTGTCGGCGTCAGAGATCTTTTCGGCAAACTCGGAGAGCATCTTTTCCGTCGAATGAACCAGCGCCTCGCCCTGGTTCTTGATCTCGACGGCCTCGCGACGCTTCTTGTCCTCGCTGGCGTGCGCCTCGGCATCCTTGACCATCTTGTCGATATCTGAATCGGAGAGACCGCCAGAGGCCTGGATGCGGATCGATTGCTCCTTGTTGGTCGCCTTGTCCTTGGCCGAGACGTTGACGATGCCGTTGGCGTCGATATCGAAGGTCACCTCGACCTGCGGGATGCCGCGTGGTGCCGGCGGGATGCCGACAAGGTCGAATTGTCCGAGCATCTTGTTGTCGGAGGCCATCTCGCGTTCGCCCTGGTAGACGCGAATGGTCACCGCGTTCTGATTGTCTTCGGCGGTCGAGAACACTTGCGACTTCTTGGTCGGGATGGTGGTGTTGCGATCGATGAGGCGGGTGAATACTCCGCCGAGCGTCTCGATGCCAAGCGAGAGCGGTGTGACGTCGAGGAGCAGCACGTCCTTGACGTCGCCCTGCAGCACGCCCGCCTGAATGGCAGCGCCAATGGCAACCACCTCGTCCGGGTTGACGCCGCGATGGGGCTCCCTGCCGAAGAAGTTCTTGACGGTCTCTTGCACCTTGGGCATGCGGGTCATGCCGCCAACCAGTATGACCTCGTCGATCTCGCCCGGCTGAAGGCCTGCATCCTTCAGTGCGGCGCGGCAAGGCTCAACAGTCCGCCCGATCAAGTCGTCGACCAGGCTTTCAAGCTTGGCGCGGGTCAGCTTCATGTTGAGGTGGAGGGGCAGGCGCGAGTTCGGGTCCATGGTGATGAACTGCTCGATAATCTCGGTCTGCTGTGACGATGAAAGCTCCTTTTTGGCTTTCTCAGCGGCATCCTTCAAGCGCTGCAGCGCCATCTTGTCGCCGCGCAGGTCGATGGCGTGCTCTTTCTTGAACTCGTCGGCCAGATAGTCGACGAGCCGCATGTCAAAGTCCTCGCCACCGAGGAAGGTGTCGCCATTGGTCGCCTTAACCTCGAAGACGCCGTCGCCAATCTCGAGGACCGAGATGTCAAAGGTGCCGCCGCCGAGGTCGTAGACCGCGATCGTCTTGCCGTCTTTCTTGTCGAGACCATAGGCCAGCGCGGCCGCCGTCGGCTCGTTGATGATGCGCAAAACCTCGAGACCGGCAATCTTGCCGGCATCTTTCGTGGCTTGGCGTTGTGCGTCGTTGAAGTAGGCTGGAACCGTGATGACCGCTTGGGTCACGTCCTGACCAAGATAGGCTTCAGCGGTTTCCTTCATCTTTTGCAGGACGAAGGCAGAAATCTGGGACGGCGAATACTTTTTGCCCTGGGCCTCGACCCAGGCATCGCCGTTGTCGGCCCTGATGATTTCGTAGGGAACCAGTTTCTTGTCTTTTTCGACGGTCGGATCGTCGTAACGCCGGCCAATGAGGCGCTTGATAGCAAACAGTGTGTTTTCAGGATTGGTGACGGCTTGGCGCGCAGCGGGCAGGCCGACGAGGCGCTCGCCGGCGTCAGTGAAGGCGATAATGGAGGGCGTGGTGCGCACACCTTCTGAATTCTCAATGACTTTGGGGTCTCCACCGTCCATGACGGCGACGCACGAGTTTGTCGTGCCGAGGTCGATTCCGATGACTTTCGACATGTATGAATCCTCTTCATTGCGGCGAACCGTTCGGGCCTGTAACAGCGCCCGACAAATCTCGCTCCCAATTGGTGCAGAAGCGGAACGGCCCCCAGGGATTAGTAGGACCAGTCTCTGTGAGCGTATATAAGGATGGCTGCTTGGGGCTGCAACCAGCCTATTTCAAGGCCTTGTTGACGAATATCGCTCGATGGTCCTTTCGTGGGAGAGGATCTAGACCACTATAGCGTGCAAAATGTGCGTGACATATACGGGTCGCGAGGCAATGAGCGCTCCTAGCGGATTTCGACACATCGCAGGCGCATTGGACCGCAAGGCCCAGGAAAATCTTTGCCTCGAGATCGCAGAGGTGCTGCGGAGCGCGCCGCTATACACGCCAACGATGCCGCGTTCTGGTAAGCCGTTCTCGGTACGCATGACGAACTGCGGGCCACTCGGCTGGGTGTCCGACAAGAGTGGCTATCGCTATCAACAGGCCCAACCGGTGTCCGGCAATCCCTGGCCACCTATGCCGGAGCAGCTTCTTGGGCTGTGGCAGGAATTCACCGGCTTTGCCGCACCGCCGGAAGCCTGCCTGGTCAACTGGTACGGACCGAAGGCGAAACTCGGCCTTCACGTCGACGCCGACGAGGCCGAGACACAGGCACCAGTGCTTTCGCTTTCACTCGGCGACGATGCCTGGTTCCGGATTGGCGGGCTCCAACGTCGTGATCCGACAGAGCGAATATTGCTCAAATCCGGCGACATCGTCGTGCTCGGTGGCGAAGCTCGGCTGGCCTATCACGGTATCGACCGGATCCAGCCCGGCACCAGCGATCTGCTGGCGGAACACGGGCGCTTCAATCTCACCCTTCGGCGGGTCAACGTGGCGAATTAGAGTATCCGTTCTAATCAAGTCCGGACCGGGGCCCATATGCGGTTGTCGCGC
>JAUVMS010000024.1 GCA_030600135.1 Hyphomicrobiales bacterium
CCATGCGAGTTCGTAGTTTGTCGATAGGGTCAAAACTCACGCCAACAGCCCCATGCGTTGCTTAGGAATACCCGGCACACCTGCCCTCCGATCGAAATCGGGTTTTGCGTACACGCTAACGCATGAGCAGCAACGGGCACTCTAGCGCGGCGAGAAGTTGGCGCAACGTTCCTTGATTGGGCCTGAACATGCCGGACATTCGCGCGATCAGCAAACGTCCCCGCAAGCGATGTGCCGCCTCGGCGACCACGGCCGGTTCGCCATGTGCGCCGCAAAGCATGATCCGCGTCTCCGGGGCCGCGGTCAGTCTCTCACGCACAGCCACGCCCAATGTTTTGATCTCGCTTTCGTCTTCGCCGATGACGAGAATTGCGAGCGATCCATTGCTCGATCCAACGTTTGCAGCGGTCTCAACAAGCTGCTCGAGGTCGCTCGTCGACTCGATCGCAACGACGATGGGACCCGTTACCGTTCTGACGCGCGGCCCTACCAGCACGAAGCCCGCCACATTGGCGTGAGCGCGGGCAAGCTCGGCGATCTCCTGGGCGCTCCTGCTCGAATAGGGCTCCGTCATTGCAACGAAAGCGCCTTCGCGCGTGGCCGTTGCAACGGCCTGGGCCGGGTGCTCGCGAACCACGTCGAAGCGGTGTGGCACCTCGTTGGCGCGGGCCATTTGCTCCATACGCCGACGAATGGCGCCGGTGATCATGCGCATGTCGCGCGCCATGCGGCCTGGCGAAATGGCAGCGCGACGACCGCTCACCAATGCGATCTCGCGGGCGCAGGACAGTTCCGCGGCGGCCATGAGATCCTGATCCTCGATGAAGATGGCGTCGATTTCGGACCGCAGTGCTCTTGCAAGTTCGAAGGCGGTTTCGACCGCCACGCGGTTGGGCGCGCCCGAGCGGACCTCGAGAACGAGCCTTGGTCCAGTGCGGCGTGCTTGGGGGTTCATGACGTCAGGTTCCCGTCATCTGCTTGCGACTTGCCGAAGGATTTTCGCGCACCCGCAAATCCAATGAGTTTCTGTTCAACGAGATGGTTGAGTGTGCCCTGGGGGAACTGGCCGTCATCGCCACGTTCGCCGGCGGCGACGCTAGTCAAAATTTCTATTCCCTCATCGATAGTAGCAACAGAGTATACCGAAAACTTGCCATCGCGCACGGCAGCGACAACGTCATCGCGAAGCATCAAGTGTTGCTCGTTGGCCCTGGGTATGAGAACGCCTTGCTCGCCGGTGAGGCCGCGTTCGTTGCAGATGTCGAAAAAGCCCTCGATTTTCTCATTCACGCTGCCAATGGCCTGGACTTGGCCGAATTGGTTGACCGAACCGGTCACCGCGAGCGACTGGCGAATGGGGACTTCCGAGAGGGCGGAGAGCAGGGCATAAAGTTCCGTCGAGGAAGCGCTGTCGCCGTCGACGCCACCATAGGACTGCTCGAAGACAAGGCTCGCGGCAAGCGACAAAGGCACCTCCTGGGCGTAGCGCCCGGCGAGAAAGCCCCAAAGGATCATGATGCCCTTGGAGTGCAGTGCGCCGCCCAGTTCGACCTCGCGTTCGATGTCGGTCACGCGGCCCGCGCCGAGGCGGACCCGGGCGGTGATGCGGGTCGGCTTGCCGAAGGCGAAATCGCCGAGCGCAAGCACACTCAAACCATTGATCTGACCGACTTTGGCGCCCGAGGTATCGATCAGCATGATGTCGCGAACGATGCCTTCCTGGGACTTTTCACGAAGCCGGTCGGTGCGACGGATCTGCTCGCGAATGGCCTTGGTGACGTCGGCTTCGGAGATCGTCGCGTGGCCCTCGGCTTCGGCCCAGTAGTCGGCCTCACGGACGATATCCGCGAGCTTGCCGATCTCCAAGGAGAGTTTGCGATTGTCGTTGGCGAGGCGGACGCCCCGTTCGATCAGCCGTGCAACGCCGGATGCATCGACCGGCTTCAGCTTATGGGTGTGGACGATCGATGCGATGAGACGAGTGTAGTCCTTGGCGTTGTCGGGTGTTCGATCGATGGTCTCGTCGAAGTCCGCCTGGATCTTGAAAAGGCGGGCGAAATCAGGATCGGCGCCCGAGAGCAGATAGTAAAGTTGGCGATCGCCAAAGAGCACGACCTTGACATTCAGTGGTATCGGGTCGGGGTCGAGGCTCTGGGTCGAAATTGCGCTCATGCCTTCGGTGGGGGACTCAATGACGATGGAGTGGCGCTTAAGGGCGCGCTTCAGGGATTCCCAGCCAAAGGGCAGCGTCAGCAGTTTTCGCGCATCAATCAGCAGATAACCGCCATTGGCGCGGTGCAGCGCGCCACCTTTGATGAGCAAGAAGTCGGTCATCAGCGCGCCCATGCGGGCGAGAAATTCAACCCGGCCGACGAGATGGCCGTGGCTCGGGTTGAGCTCTTCAACGATGGGGGCACCGGCCTCGCGCTCGTCGTGGGAGACGACGACATTCACCATATAGCGGCGAAACCGGTCGTCGCGCGTGGTGTTGACGGGCTGATTGACGATAGCGTTTTCTTCCTCGCCTTCGCCGAGGAAAAGCCCGACGTTGCGGATGAGGTCGTCCCGCGCGGCTTTGAGGTAGTCTGCGACCTCGTCTAGGTCGGCGAACTGCTTGATTATGTCGTCGAGCGCTTGGCCGACGGCAACCTCGGCGACTTCCTCGTTTAGCGCGCGCAGGCGGCTGCGGTGCTCTTTCTGGAGCTTTGGGACCTGCTGAATGATTTCGCCAAGCTCGCCTTGCATGGCTTCGATCTTGTCCTCGATCTCCTTGCGAACCGCCTCGGGCAACGTGTTGAAGACCTCTGGCTTGATCACCTTGCCGTCGGTGGTCGGGGCCATGGCGATGCCGGTTGGTGTGCGCAAGACGGCAATGTTTTGTTGTTTGGCCTTCTCAGTTAGCTCTTCGAAGGCCTCCTCCTGGCCCGCCCGGAACTCTTCGTCGATGGCGCGACGCCGGCTCTCGTATTCGTCGCTCTCGAACATTGCGGGGATCGCTGTGCGTAGCTCGTCGATGATGTTGACCATGCCGTCGGCCAGGCGGGCGCAGCGTCCATTGGGCAGGGAAATGGCGTGTGGTTTGTTGGGGTCGATGAAATTGTTCACATAGACCCAACTGGGCGGTACCGGCTCACTCGCGGCTTTGCTCGCAAGAAAGGAGCGGACCGCCGTGCTCTTGCCCGATGACGGTGGCCCCAGGACGAACAGGTTGAAGTCGTGCTGGCGGATATTGACACCAAGCTCAATGGCCTTGAGCGCCCGGTCCTGGCCGATTAGCCCGGATGTCGGCTCGAGTTCCGCAGTGCTGGCAAAACCGAGCGAGGCCGGATCGGCCTTGTAGCGCAGTAGCTCCGGCGCGAGGGCGCGCTCGGATACATCGACGGTCTTGGTGCCTTCAGGGGCCTTGTCGTGCTCATCTTGCGAACGTTTAAAAAACATCGGACACTCGGCCTTGTTCGGCGACGTTGTGATCTCAAAAGCGAATATTGGGTCGATCCTGGTTGCCAACCCAACCCTAACCCACGCACATTAGAAGACGTGTGCGTTGAAAGAAAGGGCGAGCGGCGCAGCGGCGTGGCCAAGGCTTGGTATGGACCATGAGTCGTCTGAACGATCTTGAGGAGATTCCGTTCGAGGACGGTCGGCAATCGGAAGCGGCGCGTGAGATTTGGCGTGGTACCGGACGGTTGCTGCGCGAGTTGGGCTGGAGCTGTGTGGCCGAGCTTGGACTTTCGGGCGGCCGGCGGGCCGATCTCGCGGCGCTCTCGCGTACCGGGGACATATGGATTGTCGAGATCAAGTCGAGCCTGGAGGATTTCCGAGCCGATAACAAATGGTTGGATTACCTCGAACACTGCGATCAGTTCTACTTCGCTGTCACGAGTTCGTTTCCGCGTGACGTGTTGCCGGATGACACCGGCCTCATCATTGCTGATCGCTATGGTGCGGAGATCATCCGCGAAGCGCCCGAGCATCGGCTTTCAGGTGCGCGGCGGAAAGCGGTCGCGCTGAGGTTCGCCCGCACGGCGGCGACGCGTTTGCACAGATTGTTTGACCCGGATCAGTTGGCTTAGAGCCTAATTCCTTAGCGGGGCGCTCGTTTGGCCAAAATACGCTGCAAGGTTCGGCGGTGCATGTTGAGGCGGCGTGCCGTCTCCGACACATTGCGATTGCAAAGTTCATAGACGCGCTGAATATGCTCCCAGCGCACACGATCGGCGGACATGGGATTTTCGGGCGGGGGCGCCTTCTTGTCGGGCGGAGCCATGAGGGCGCTGTAGATGTCATCGGCGTCGGCTGGTTTGGATAGATAATCGACCGCGCCGATCTTCACAGCCGTCACGGCAGTGGCGATGTTTCCGTAACCGGTGAGGACGATCGCTCGCGCGTCGGCGCGAATTCTCGACAGTTCCTCGATTACGTCGAGGCCGTTGCCATCCTCAAGCCGCATGTCGACGACGGCAAAGGCCGGAGGGGCACGACGAAGCTCGTCCAGGCCTTCGGCCACCGATTGGGCCATGCGGACGTCAAAGCCACGTGTCTCCATAGCGCGCGCCAGTCGATTGAGGAAAGGTCGATCGTCATCAACAATGAGGAGAGATCGATCCACTGGCATTTCCGTGTTTACAATTTCGCTCAACATTTGCTCCTGCTCTCGCTCAATATTAGACATCTCTCGTCAATGTCGCCAAGTGTCTCATGGTGGATTGAATGCCGAATTTGGCAATTTGGATGGTGAATTCGTCAAAACCTACGCCGCATGGCTGTCAAATTCCATCTCGTCGCTTTGGGAATGCTCAAAAATTTCCCTCGGCCAAGTGATTTGCACGATAGCGCCGCGTCCTGGCTGCGGCTTGTTTGCAAGGTCGATTTCGGCGCCGGATCGCTCAAGCAGTGTTTTGGCAATGAAAAAACCCAAACCCAGGCCGGATGCATTCTGCTCGCTCGCGTCATCGCGCGAGGTTGAGCGTCTGGTCGTCAAATAAGGCTCGCCGAGGGCATCAAGAACACTTGGTGCAAATCCTGGGCCGTCATCAGAAATCGTCAACTTGACTATGCGCCCGTGCCATTCCGCGGTGATCTCGACACGCTGACGGGCGAAGTCGACGGCATTTTCAATGATGTTCGCCAATCCGTACACGACGCCGGGGTTGCGCTGGGCGATGGGTTCCTCGGCAGCGTGGCTGAGAGCGTCGGGGTGCGGACCCGCGACGATCCTTATTGCTTTTTCGAACACACGGAAGGGCTCGACGGCCTCTTCGATCAGGTGCGTGAGCGGCAGATGGTCGTGTAGTGGATCGCCCTCATCAGAGCGATGGGTCAAGGTCTCGAGTATCTCGCGGCAACGCTGGGCCTGGCTACGCAGCAAATCGACGTCATCGCCAAAGGGACTTTCTGCCGGCAGCTCGCGAGCTAGTTCCTTGGCGACGACTGAAATAGTCGAGAGCGGCGTTCCCAGCTCATGGGCGGCCGCCGCCGCAAGCCCGTCGAGGGCATGCAAGCGATGTTCGCGGGCCATAACGTGCTCGGTCGCCGCGAGCGCCTCGGACATCTCGCGGGTCTCTTTGGCGAGGCGATGAGCGTAGAGGCCGATAAACGTGAGGCCGCAGAATACTGAGGCCCACATTCCGAGTTTGTAGCGCAGTGGGAGCTCGAATTGCTCGCCGGACGGCCAGGGAAGGGGCAGATGGTAGAACATCAACACCGTGGTCGCGGTGAGCGCAATGAGGCCCAGGAGGATCGTGTTTCTTGCCGCAAGCGAGGCGGCGGACACCGTGACCGGCGCGACGATCAGGAAGGCAAATGGGTTTTGCAGTCCTCCCGTCAGATAGAGCAGAAGAGCGAGCTGCACAATGTCATAGGTCAACAGCAGGGTGGCAAACGGTGCCGAAAGCCGATGTCTGGCTGGGTACCGTATCCGCAAGAAGACGTTGAGCCAGGCGGAAACCGCAATGACGGCAAGGCAAATCGATAAGGGCAATTGAAAACCCAACGCCAAATGCACGAAGAGAACGGTGAAGAGTTGGCCAATCACAGCGATCCAGCGAAGCCGGACAATGGTCTGCAGTCGCAAGCTCGAGGTGCTCTTTTGAATACGATGCCGGGGAACGAAGGGCATGTCAGGGGCTCTGTAGGTGGATTTCAAGCGGCACCCTAACACGTCGATCCGCCATGTGGGGAGGCAGCAATCGCGTCAGCTTTGCGCCTGATGCCGTCAGCGTTGCCGGCAGGCGCGGCGACGAGTCCCTGGATATTCGCCGAACGGCTTGCGATAGATCCGTGTCGAAAACTCAGAACGTTAGGATTGTGTCGTGAGGCTGAGGTTGGTGCTCATTGTCGTTGCAGCGTTTGCAATCGGCGCCATTTTGGCGCTCGTGCTACGCGGCGATTTGGGGCGGCTGGTTAGCGGTTTTGGACAATCTGGCGGGCGAGCGCTCGTCGGCGGGCCGTTCACGCTCACCGATCACACCGGCAAGCGGGTGAGCGAGACGGATTTCGCCGGCCGCTACATGTTGGTCTACTTTGGCTTCACGTATTGCCCAGATGCCTGCCCGGCGGGGCTGCAGTTGATCGGCGAGACGATGGAGCGGCTCGGCGCCAAGGCCAGGCAAGTGGTGCCGATCTTTATTACGGTGGACCCGGAACGCGACACTGTCGAACAGATGTCCGCCTACGTCGCCAACTTCCATCCACAGCTCGTTGGGCTCACAGGTACGCTCGAAGAGATCACTGATGCAGCGCGTGCATATCGAGTCTATTTCGCCAAAGTCGAGGACGACAGCTCCGGCGACGGCTATTCGGTGGACCACACGTCGATCATCTATTTGATGGATAGGACGGGTGCTTACGTTACCCATTTCCGGCATGGAATGACGTCTGAAGAGATGGCAAAACGCATTTTGCAACACGTATCGTAAGCGCACTTTTAAATTCTAGAACATGGACATTTGCGAAAGAATCAGTAGAAATTTCCGAATCCGGCGCGATAAGTAACCACAAAAAATCAAAATGCATCGCCAACTCGGCGGTGCCAACCCAGGTAGCGAGTTAAATCGCGTGATGAGGGGCAACAGGGGGATTCCGGATCGTGCTCTACCAATGGTACGAGATGGGGCACGCTGCCGTTAAGCCGGCGCGTGCTGCAGCAGACTCATGTCGAATGTTCTTCAACAATCCGTTCAATCCACTGGCGCACACCGCTGTCGGGCGTGGTGCGGCGGCGGCTTGCGAGGTTTTTGAGCGGACGACACGGCGCTATCCAAAGCCGACGTTCGGCATCGTCGACACGACTGTCGACGGCGAGAAGGTGGACGTCAGCATCGATGTGGTCTGGCAACGGCCGTTTTGTCGGTTGTTGCGGTTCGAACGAGGTATCGACGAGGCCCGTCGCGCAGGTGATCCGCGAGTTTTGCTTGTCGCGCCGATGTCCGGGCATTTCGCGACATTGTTGCGCGGAACGGTGGAATCACTTCTGCCGGACCACGAAGTCTACATCGCCGACTGGCAGGACGCGCGTGGCGTGCCGCTCGGTTCAGGCCACTTCGATCTCGACGACTACATCGACTACATGATCGAGATTTTCAGGCTGTTTGACGGCGATGTTCATGTGATCGCAGTGTGTCAGCCGTCGATACCCGTCTTGGCGGCCATATCGGTCCTAGAGGCGGAAAAGAGTTCGGCCGCGCCATCGAGTATGATCTTGATGGGCGGGCCGATCGACACGCGCGTCAGCCCGACGGTGGTCAATCAGCTTGCCGAAAAGCGTGGAACCAATTGGTTCCGACGCAACGTGATCACCTCGGTGCCATGGCCGCATGCCGGCTTTGGGCGGTTGGTCTATCCCGGTTTCCTGCAACTCACTGGGTTCATGACAATGAACCTCGATCGTCACCTGGAGGCCCACAAGGATCTCTTTGTGCATCTTGTTCGTGGCGACGGTGACTCAGCCGACAAGCACAAGGAATTTTACGACGAATATCTCGCCGTGATGGATTTGACGGCCGAATTCTATCTGCAAACCATCGATACGGTGTTCGTGCGCCACACCTTGGCCAAGGGCGAGATGACCCATCGCGGGCGACCGGTCGACCCAGGAGCGATACGGCGGGTCGCGCTGATGACCATTGAGGGCGAGCTCGACGATATCACCGGCAAGGGGCAGTGCGCTGCGACCCTTGATCTTTGCAGGAACCTCAGTGCCGATATGAAACACCACTATGAGCAACCGGCGGTAGGGCACTACGGAATTTTCAACGGCTCCAAGTTTCGTAGCGCGATCCTGCCTCGAATTGCCAAGTTTGTGCGCGCCCATGATCGCCACGCCGAAATCCGTCCGCCGCATCCCGCAGGCGTCGGTCCGCATGAGATGCGTCTCGGCAAGATGCCGGCGGGACTGCGCTCCATTCCGCCAGAGCTTGCCTGGGGGCCGTCGGGGGTTCTCGACTGGTTCGGCTGGTCACCGGCGGCACTGCGCCGCTACGGCATGCAAAACGGCCATGCGACCCGAGCAAACCCAACAGCAAAACGGAGTCGGCGCCGAATTCGGCGCGGACATAGTCCTCACTGACATCGGCCAGGTCGCGCCTCTGGTCACCGGCTTCAAAGTGACGGCTCAATAGGCCGACGCGTTGCACCGATTGGAACCTAGGCCGAGGCAAGACCCAGGACGCGCGAGAGGGGTGCGTTTCCAACCAATGGTTCAGTAAATCGTCGATTGGCACAATTTTTGAGAAACGAGTGGTCGGATATTCGGCAGGAGCTTGGAATGCAGCGGCAATACGGGCAAGCGGACGACCAGCACGAGGGTATCGAGATTCAGGGACTGGCGGCGCCTGTCGAAGTCCGACGTCATCCGGCGGCGCGCCGCCTAACTCTGCGAGTCAGTCCAGTTCGACGCACCGTCATCTTGACCATGCCCGATGCCTGCGATTTGGATGAGGCGGGTACGTTCGTTGAGAAAAACCTGGATTGGTTGCACGAGCGCTTAGCGTCACTGCCCCAGGTGATGCCGTTTATCGACGGCGGAGCGGTGCCTGTCAGAGGACGGATGCACCGGCTTTGCTTCGTTGGCGCCAAGAGAGGTTCGCAGATCGTGTGGGTTGAGCAGCTTGATGGCAGGGGCCGGCGAGCGAACGGCGGCGCACGCGCTAGGCGAGCCAACGAGCGTTCCTGCAGGCTGTGCGTTTCGGGCCGGGTTGAACACGCCCCGCGTCGCTTGCGGGATTGGTTGGTGTCGGAGGCGCGGGCCGATTTGCAGGACCGCGTGAGCTGGCATTCTCGCAATCTGCAGCTGAAACCGCGACGAATAGCAGTTCGTGATCAAACCACGCGCTGGGGTTCATGCTCGAGCAGCGGTGTTTTGTCGTTCTCCTGGCGGCTCATTTTAGCACCAACGCTGGTGCTGGACTATGTCGCCGCACACGAGGTTGCTCATCTACAAGAGATGAACCATGGGCCACGGTTCTGGGATCTGGTGCGCATGACGATGCCGCGCATGGAGGAGGCCCAGCGCTGGTTGAAGCGGCACGGTGGCGATCTGCATTCCTACGGCGCTGAAGAGGCATAAACCTGGAGAGACGGTTGCCGCTACCCGGTCAGCCAAGCTGTTCCACGCCGCCACTCGGCGGTGAAGCCGAGCCACCGCGACCTCTTTCAGCCTCGAACTTGCGGCGCTGTTCCTCAAGGGCACGACGCTCAGCCGCCAGCTGCTCACGCTCGTCCTCGAGAGCCTGGCGCTCCTCATAGTTCCGCTCGACACGGAAGGCGCCGCCGAACAGTAAGGCAGCGAAGAAACTCAACAGCAGAAACAGAATTATGCGGGCGACGATGACGAAGCCCATGAAGACAAGCTGTTCGTCCTGAACGAGGAAACGGACCCAGACATTGATCGACGGGCTGCTGCCCGCACTTTTCATGGCGTCGAGCAGTCCGTCCTTCAGCTTACTCGCTTGAATCTGAAAGCTTTCAAGCCACTCGGGAAGGTAGTAGGCGCAGAGCGCGAGCGCGAACGCACCAACCAGCAGTGACAGAAAAATATTGAGTATCGCTCTGACCAATGCACCCACGGCAATATCCCCTCTCGCCGTACGCGGCGTATGCAAGACCTGTCGGACACTAGCATTTGTCAAGGTGGCAGGGGAAGGGTTGTCGGATTCTGGGGGTGGTGGGCGCGCGTCGTTGTGTTCAGATCAAAAAAAATGAAACTGGAGGAGGCACCAAGTCGTCATGCGTGGCGCGATTCGATTCTTAGTGAACTTCAGTTAGCTATTGCTCAAACATTGGAGCATCGACGCCTAGTTTGTTGAAGTTTGGTAGTGTCTCAGTTTCAAATTTGCTTTCACATAAAAGCAAATCGGCCCTCGCTCAGAAACGCTGAGGGCCGATTCAGACGTGATATTTAGCGCGCCTAGGCTGCCTGACTGTCACGCCAATCAATAGGGTCCACGTCGATCTTGCTACCCCGCTCCGCATGCCAAAGGTCATGTTGAAGTTGGAGCGCAAGCCAGAACCTTGCGCCGTTTCCAAACGCCTTGCCCAATCTCTGAGCCATCTGCAACGAGACGGACCTTTTCTCATGCATGAGGTCAGATAGTGTTGCTCGTGTTACCCCTAGATGCTCCGCCAGCCCCTTAATCGTCATCCCGAGCGCAGGCACAATGTCCTCTCGGAGATAAGCGCCTGGATGCGGAGGCGGGAAGCCCAGATCCTCGATATCATCGACCATGGTAGTCCTCCATATCCAAATCGTACGGACCGGCGTCATCCCATTTGAAGGTGATCCGCCAGTTCCGAGAAATCCACACTGCGTAAGTTCCCTTTCGTGGCGTTGTCAGACGGTGGAACCCAAAACCTGGCATATCAAGTTCTTCTGGCGACACAGCAGCATGTAAGGCACCCAAAATTCGAGTCACCTTTCCCAGCCATTCTGGCTTTATCTTGCTGACATCACCGCGACCAACATAACGCTTCAATGCCGCACTTGATATACGATCCGTATCAAGCATCTACGTCATGTGACATATGACGCATGGCACGTCAAGCGTCCCGTTACACGAGACAGGTTAATTGATTCTCACTAAATGGAAGAGAGCCAATTGCGCCACACTCGATGGCCAAAAAGAGACAGTGGTGAAGATTTCAAACTGAAACACTACCTGAAGTTTCAATATTATCGGATTGTGATATTTGAGTTTCATGAGTTCATGTCGAATTTACTCCTAGTGAATGCGAGAACACTAAGTCTTGTCTTCGGATCATCTTAATCAAATCAGTCATCACTAATAGATCTCGCGATGTGCAAACCTTAAGGTGCATTGGCGCTAGGCGAACTTCGCGACTTGAACCATATGCATTGAGCGATCATGGGCTCCGGATCTAGCAGGCTGCTAGCTGTGGCATTGCGTTTTGGCGTCAGAGTTTGGCGCCATGGGGATGCAGGAGATACGCTGTCGGCAGGCTGGACGATGGCCTTGACAATGCCGCGATCGCGCCAAACGGAACGGATATCTAAAAATGAAGGTCTTTGTTACCGGCCATCTGGGACTTATCGGCCCGAGCGTCGTTCGCACGCTCAAGGAGGCCGGGCACACGGTTACGGCATTCGACACTGGCTACTTTCGCGAAAACATCGACGCGGACGCTGATTACGTCGAGCCCGATTGCGAAATCGCCAAGGACATTCGCGACGTCTCGCTCGAGGACGTTCGCGGGCACGACGCCGTCGTCCATATGGCGGGGTTGTCCAACGACCCGCTCGGCGCGCTCAACGAGCAGCTCACTTTCAACATCAATCTTGATGCGTCCAATCGGCTGGCCGATATCGCCAAAGAGGAGGGCGTCGGGCGCTTTGTGTTTTTCTCATCGTGCTCGCTCTATGGCGTCGCCGATACCAGCGCGGCCGTCGCCGAAACCGCGCCCCAGCCGCCTGTGACGGCCTACGCAAAATCCAAGGTCGGGACCGAACATCACTTGCTCGAAATCGCCAGCGACGCGTTCTCGCCGGTGTTCCTGCGCAACGCCACCTGCTACGGCATTTCGGCGCGACCGCGGTTCGATCTTGTACTCAACAATCTGTCGGCATTCGGTTATTTCACACGCGAAATCAAGATCATGTCCGACGGTACGCCGTGGCGGCCGTTGGTCCACATCGACGATGTCGCGCTCGCCACGCTCTGTGCGCTCGAGGCCGACAAGAGCGCCGTCCATGCCGAGGCATTCAACGTCGGACGCAATGACGAGAACTTTCAGATCAAGGACTTGGCAGAAATCGTCAAGAGCAAATTGCCGGGCGCAACGCTCGATATCACGGGCGAAACAGGGGGCGACGATCGCTCGTACCGGGTTGATTTCACCAAGGCGCTCGAAGGCTTGCCGGGCTTTCGCCCGACATGGACGGTGGACAGAGGCGCCGATCAAATCCTTGCCTGGTGCCGAGGCCACGATCGCTTGGGCTTTGCCGGCGCGACGAGTCGGAATTATGTTCGGCTCAAACAGGTGGATCACCTGCTGAACGGCAAGCGCATCGACACGGAACTTCGCTGGACCTGATCGGCCGGCAGGTGCCGCGTTTCACCCACACCAATGAAAACGCCAGCCGGCACGAACATGGTCCCGGCTGGCGTATTCGCCGAAGCGATGAATAGGTCGGTTCTAACGAGCTGTTCCCGATAGCGGGCTGCCGCCGCCCCGATACCACCTCTCGAATTTTTCCGAGAGTTCGGCATGATGGGTCGCCCACCACTGGGCGTTGGTTGGCAGCGCGTTTGCCATGTGGGCGGTAGGGAGCATGGCCTTCACTTTTTCCCCGACCAATGCCATGGACGACTTTCGCGCCGGCCCGTAGGGGATGTATTTGGTTTGCTCCGCGAGCTGTTTGGTGTCCGTTGCGAAGCGGACGAAGGCGAGGGATTCGTTGAGATTGTCCGTACCTTTTACGATCCCCCAGGAATCGATATCCCAGATCTGGCCATCCCACAAAATTGAAAAACTCTTGGACTGCTCGACGATGGGACGGTACATGCGACCGTTCCAGACCGAGGTCATCACGACATCACCGGACTCGAGTAGCGAGACGGGCTCGGTGCCGGTTTGCCACCAGACGATGTGGCGGCGGATGCGATTGAGTACGGAAAATGCGCGCTTGAGCCCATCGTCGCTCTCGAGCGTCGCATAGACCTTGTCTGGGTTCACCCCGTCGGCCATCAGCGCCCACTCCAATACGATGCGTGGGTCGCGCCGCAGGCCTCGCTTGCCCGGATAGGCCTTTACGTCAAAGAAATCAGCCAACTTGGTCGGCGGTTTCTTGCCAACCTTGGTGGTGTCATAGCCCACGACAGTGGCCCAGATCACCTGGCCCACACCACAATCAGTAAAGGCGCCGGAGATAAAATCCTCGCTTGCCGGAGTTCCATCGGCGCCCGCTGGAAGCCTGGAATGGTCGATTTTTTCGAGCAGGCCCTCGCGACAACCCTTGATCAGGTCGGCAAGCTCGAAGTCCACCACATCCCACGTGATGTTGGCGCTTTCGACCTGTTCGCGGATCTCCTTGAGGCCGCCGTTGTAGGTTTCCATGCGCACCCATTTGCCGCTCTCGGCGCGGAACGGCTTCACGTACGCCAGCATCTGACTTCTGGTGTAGGAGCCGCCCCAAGACACCACCGCGAGATCGCGTCCGGGCGTACTCTGCGCGACTGCCGGCTCGGAGTGGGCAAGCACCACGATCACGGCAAGGATTGAAATCCCAATAGATGCCCGTAACATTCTTCACTCCCTGTCGACTATAACCACCGAAACTCCCGGCAAGACTAGGCGTGCAGCTCGCCGCCGAGGCTCGTTCCGTCGGGCGCCACCGCTTCGCTCGGACGTGGCACGGCGCTCGGGTCCTCGTGCAGCGATTTGACAATGCCATAGGCCATCAAGAGCATAATGACACTGACCGGCAACGCCGCGGCAATCGATGCCGTTTGCAAGGCCTTCAGGCCACCGGCCATCAGCAAGACCGCGGCAACAAAGCCTTCCCCAATGCCCCAGACGATGCGGAACCGCTGTGGTGGATCGTCGTCACCCATGCTGAGCATGGTGGTGATGACCAGCGTGCCCGAATCCGACGACGTGATGAACCAGGTGGCCAGCAGGAAGGTGGCAAGTGCGGCCATGGCCCAGTTGAGCGCACCAATGTCGGTGACGCGATCTATTGTGCCGTAGAGCGCGGCAGGCAGGTTCCAGTCGCGAATGAGCTGGGCAACGCCCGCGGTACCAACGCCGCCTTCGGCATTGAGTTCCATGAACATGGCAGTGCCACCGAAGATGCAAAGCCAGAAGAAGGCGATGGTCGTTGGCACGAACATCACGCCCACCATGAATTCGCGGATTGTCCGGCCTCGGCTGATGCGGGCGATAAACATGCCGACGAAGGGGGCCCAGGAGATCCACCAACCCCAGTAGAATATCGTCCAACCGCCCTGCCAGGCGGCATCACCCTTGGCATTGAAGGTCTGGAAGCCCATTGGAATCACATTCCAGAGATAATCGCCGATGGTGGTGACGAAAAATCCCATGAGCCATTGAAATGGCCCGCCAAAGAGGAAAAATGCAAGCAGAACAA
>JAUVMS010000444.1 GCA_030600135.1 Hyphomicrobiales bacterium
GAGTTGCCGCTTGCCAAGCACGCTCTTTCGCCGCGTCATACGATCAATCGGTACCGCACGGATAGCGGCTGAACGACTGACGGTTTGCTGGTTGAGAAGGTGGTGGATCGCTAGGTGATCGCGTCGGCAGCCTGGAAGCCAAGCTCGTAGGCTCGGTCTAAGACTGGGTGGTGTTAGTAGACGTTGCATCGGATCTGGTCGTGAGTGAGTTCCATTGCTGAATTTAGACGTACGTATGCTATCGTTGCCCCCACATTGGTTACATAATGTGATTACATAACCAAGACGCTAATGAGGTCGGAAAGTATTTATTCTAACGAGTTTTGGGCTTTTTCAGGAGTCCAGTGTGAGACGAGACGTCTCCCCCGGTAAATCTCTCGAGACGTTGTGGCCGTGTGGCTAGCTGGTTTCGTGTGGCCCGACCACCGAGACGTAGACTTTGCCACCGGACTTGGTCTTGAATTCGACGTTGCCGTCGAACAGGGCGAAAATCGTGTGATCCTTGCCGAGACCGACACCGTCTCCCGGGTGCCACTTTGTGCCACGCTGGCGCACGATGATGTTGCCAGCACGCACGCGCTCGCCGCCATACTTCTTGACCCCGAGCCGGCGACCAATGGAATCGCGGCCGTTGCGTGACGAGCCGCCTGCCTTTTTGTGTGCCATGGGTTTGCTCCTTGTTCAGCTGTCGCGCGGGCTTATTCGCTGTCGCCGGCGGCGAGTTGTTTGGCTTGGCCGATCCAGTCGTCGCGCTCAATACGGCCTTTGAAATTCAAGACCTCGTCGACCTTCGCCGCGTCGGCATCGGAGAATGCCGCGATTTGAGTGAATTTGGTGATACCGAGGGCGTGCAACTTTTCGACAATCACGGGGCCGACGCCACTGATCTTGGTGAGATCGTCGGGCTCGCCGTCGGGACGATCGAACAGCGGCGTGATCTCGGCCGGGGCCTCCTCGGCCTTCGGTTTGGCTGGCTTTTTCGCGGCTTTCTTGGCCTTTGCTCCGCCGGTCAAAATGTCGGTGATGCGCACCGTCGTGAGGTGCTGGCGATGGCCGTTCTTGCGGCGATAGTTCTTGCGCCGCTTCTTCTTGAACACAATGATTTTTCGGGCGCGGCCCTGCTCGACCACCTCGCCGGCAACGGTGGCGCCACTGAGCAGCGGGGTGCCGACTTGCGGATCGCCTTCGCCACCCACCATTAGCACGTTCTCAAAGCTCACGGTCTCGCCGACCTCGCCCGCGACCTTCTCGATTTGGATGACATCTTCGGGAGCGACACGATATTGTTTGCCGCCTGTCTTGATGACAGCGTACATCTCTTGGTTCCTCTTCATCCGCGCCTTGCGGCGCCACGTCGATCGAAGCGGCGTGGTCTTTGGCCAGCATCGCTGTGCTGGAGGGCCTCAGGCAGCGTCTTTTGCGCGCGAACCGATAAATTCGCGCGGACTGGCGGGACTATACGGAGCGCGGCCGCCAAGTCAATCGGCAATGCATTCGAGAATGTCGCGGGTGGCGAGGACTTGCCTGGCAGAGCCACCGACGTAAGGTGATCGCATGGCGATTCGATCCGACAACGCGCAAGATGGTCGAACTCGGGGCAAGGCAGCAGCCACCACGCTACCAGCCATACCGGTCGTCGACGTGGGCCCCGACTGGCCATTCGAGACACTCGAGCACGAGTTGGATCGGATCAATGCGTTGCTTGATGCGGGCAGCGGACGCATACCGTCGCTTGCGATCAAGCTGGCCGACGCGGTTTCGCGCCGCTGGCTCGAGCGCTGGCACGAGCCTTATCTCGAAGAGATCGATCGCATTGCCGAGCGGATCGCCAGACCGGGCGCCTATTTCCTGAACATCAGCTATGAATGGGGCTGCACGTCGTCGGCGGGACCGTCGCCAGATGAGCGTTCGGCGCGGCTGGTGCGGGTGCTGGATTGGCCCGATCGCGGGCTCGGGCGTTATGTCATGGCGGCGCGCGTCGCCTGCGATGCCGGGACCTGGCTGACGCTGACCTGGCCGGGCTATACGGGTGTGCTTCAGGCCGTGGCGCCGGGCCGCTTTGCCGCTGCGCTCAACCAGGCGCCGATGGACCAACCGGTGGGTGTGCTGCCGGCCGATTGGGTGGTCAATCGCTGGCGGGTCTGGAAGCAGCCCCATCTGACACCGGCGCATTTGTTGCGGCAGGTCTTCGAGCAGGCCGGCACTTTCGCCGAGGCCAAGGCGATGCTTGTTGAAACGCCGATCGCCCTGGCGACGATCTACATTCTCGCAGGTGTCGCGCCGGGCGACGCGTGTGTCATCGAGCGGATGCCGGAAAAGGCTCATGTCATCGATGGTCCCGCATGTGCGGCGAATGCCTGGCAGGCGCCCGCCTGGTCCGGCCGGCCTCGTGGGGAGGAAAATATCCAACGACTATCGTGCATGAAGGCCGCGGCGCGCTCGTTCGACGACGATTTCGCATGGCTTGAACCGCCAATATTGAACTGGCAAACACGGCTCGCCTTGGTGGCGGATGCTTCGAGTGGGGAGCTCATGGCGCAGGGTTTTGAAGCCGACGGCGCTGCGACCACGATTCTGCGGGTGACCTGTTAGGCAAATCTTGCTGCATCGGCGTCGTCGCGGCTATCGGCGTTGGACCCGCGATGGTCGGTACCGGCTCCAACTGAAACGTGATCGTTCGTGCTATGGCACTGCGGACCGGTTTGACTAGATTCACGACATCGTGTGCAGCCTCATAGTGCGAGGTCGCACCGGCATTTGGTTTTCGAGAGGAGGTGCGGGCATGGGCTGGCTTGGGACACTCACCATGGCAGGGCTAGGTCTTCTATCGACCTTGTTTGTTTTTGCCTTCGGGCTCGTTGTGCTCGCCATTATCGTCATGTTCGTCATCGACGTGTCGCAAACCCACGATGCCGTGCGGCGGAACTATCCGGTCATCGGCCGTTTTCGCTACCTGTTTTCGACGCTCGGTGAATTCTTTCGCCAATACTTCTTCGCCATGGACCGCGAGGAAATGCCCTTCAACCGGGCAGAGCGCGACTGGGTCTACAAATCGGCAAGTGGTGCGGACAACACAATTGCATTTGGCTCGACCAAAAATCTCAATGCGGTCGAGACCGTCATCTTCGTCAATTGCCCGTTTCCGACGCTCGATGAACATGCCCTGCCGACACCGCCGGTCATCTTTGGGCCGGGGGCCGACCAGCCCTACGAGGCCCACTCCATCATCAACGTTTCGGGCATGAGCTTTGGCGCGCTCTCGAAGCCTGCCGTGCGGGCGCTCTCGAAGGGCGCCAAGCTTGCCGGATGCTGGCTCAATACGGGCGAGGGTGGTCTTGCGCCCTGGCATCTCGAGGGCGGAGCCGACGTCGTCTTTCAAATGGGCACCGCGAAGTACGGCGTGCGTGACGACAACGGCGGCCTCGACGAGGCAAAGCTCAGGGAGCTTGCGGCACACCCCGAGGTGAAGATGCTGGAACTCAAAATGAGCCAGGGGGC
>JAUVMS010000150.1 GCA_030600135.1 Hyphomicrobiales bacterium
CCCTGGCCGACAAGATCATGGCAGAGAAGGTGCTCTAATGACGAATAAAGTATGGGTATACGTAGATCAATTCAAAGGCGAGGCACTGCCCGCCTCTTGGGAAGCCGTTGCCGCAGGCCGAGCTAAAGCAAACCGCAGCGCTTGACGGGACGACAGGTTCGCTCAAATCACTGCTCAAGGGCGACATGATCAAGTTCGTGGTTCGCCAGGCACCTGCAGATTTGGCCGATCTCGAATTTAAGACCGGAACGGGCGAAGATCGTAGGCTCTCTGAATGGCGGGGCAAACATGTGCTGCTCAATGTATGGGCGACCTGGTGTGCGCCATGCCTGAAGGAGATGCCTTCTCTCGACAACCTGAAACAGGCGCTCGGTGGTGAGCAATTTGACGTGGTTGCCATCAGCATCGATCGCGGCGGCCCTGAAAAGCCACGTAAGTTCTTCGAAAAAACCGGTCTCAAGAACCTCGAGTTGTTTCAGGACGCAAGTGTCAAGATTTCATCGGAACTCAAGGTGTTCGGCATGCCCACGACGCTGCTCATCAATGCCAATGGGCAAGAGATCGGGCGAATGGTCGGTCCGGCGGAGTGGGACAGCGAGGAGGCGAAACAGCTGATCAATGCGGTTATCGGGACGCCCGCGAAGGGCTGAAATTCTGCGAGCGGGTTCCGCTCTCATTCCGGCAAGGACAATTGCCGTCCGTTAGAAGATCACGCTAGCGCGTCGGGACTGGCGCTTCTCCGCGGTAATCGTAAAACCCACGATCTGACTTGCGGCCGATCCAACCTGCTTCGACGTATTTCACGAGCAGCGGACAGGGGCGGTATTTGGAATCCGCCAGACCGTCATAGAGAACCTGCATCACCGACAAACAGACGTCGAGGCCAATGAAATCTGCAAGCTCGAGCGGGCCCATGGGATGGTTGGCGCCGAGGCGCATCGCTTTGTCGATGGACTCCACCGTTCCGACGCCTTCATAGAGCGTGTAGACGGCCTCGTTGATCATCGGCAGAAGGATACGGTTGACGATAAAGGCCGGAAAATCCTCGGCCACGGCAATGATCTTGCCGAGGCTCTCGACGAATTGACGACAGCACGCAAACGCACCGTCTTCCGTGGCGATACCGCGAATAAGCTCGACCAACTGCATCAGCGGCACCGGATTCATAAAGTGCATGCCAATAAACTGCTCGGGGCGATCGGTCACGGATGCAAGACGTGTGATGGAGATCGATGATGTGTTTGTTGCGACCAGGGCCTCTGGCTTGAGATGGGGGCAAAGGTCGACAAATATGGCGCGCTTGATCTGCTCGTCCTCGGTCGCCGCTTCGATAACCAGATCCGAGTCGCCGAAATCCTCGAACGACTCGGCAAAGCCGATGCGGCCAAGTGTGGAGTTGGCATTCTCCTCGGTTATTATTCCGCGACCAACTTGGCGACCGAGATTGCGCTCGATGATCGCTAGCGCCCCATCAACACGCTCCTTGGAGAGGTCGTTGAGGCGAACATTGTAGCCCGCCAATGCGATTACATGGGCAATGCCGTTGCCCATTTGGCCTGCGCCGATGACGCCAACGGTGCGGATGCTCTCAGCTCCACCACCTTTGCTCGTTTCGTTCGTCGCCATTTTCTCTCCAAAGAGCCGGTATCGAAGGTGACCCGGTTAGCCAGCGGCCTTGGCAAGCTCTGCCTCAAGTTGCGGCAAAGCCTCGAACAGATCTGCCACCAGGCCGTAGTCGGCCACCTGAAAAATCGGCGCCTCCTCATCCTTGTTGATTGCCACAATGACTTTCGAATCTTTCATGCCGGCGAGATGCTGGATCGCACCGGAGATGCCCACCGCGATATAGAGCTCGGGAGCCACGACCTTGCCTGTTTGACCCACTTGGTATTCGTTCGGAACATAGCCGGCATCAACCGCGGCACGACTTGCGCCAACGGCCGCGTTCAAGAGATCCGCCACCTTCTCGAGCATGGCAAAGTTGTCGCCGGATTGCATTCCGCGACCACCAGAAATGACAATTTTGGCTGATGTCAGTTCAGGGCGATCGGACTGTGACAACTCCTCGCCAATGAACTTTGAGACGCCGACGGGCGCAGGCGCGGCAGCCTCCTCGATGGGCGCTGACCCACCGTCGCCAGCCGTCTGAAAGCCAGCCGTGCGAACGGTCACGACCTTCTTTACATCGCCCGACTGCACTGTCTGCATCGCGTTCCCAGCATAGATCGGACGCTCAAACGTATCGGAGGAAATGACTGCGGTAATGTCGGATATTTGGGCCACGTCGAGCATCGCGGCGACGCGGGGCATGAAATTCTTACCGCTGTTGGTCGAGGCGGCAACGACCGCATCGTAGTTCGCCATCAGTGGCGTGATGAGTGCCGCCACCTCCTCTGCGAGTTGGTGCTCGAGATGGGGCGCCTCAACCAAGATAACCTTACCAGCGCCGGTGAGCCGTGTCGCTTCATCGGCAACAGCACGACAGCCATTACCTGCGACCAGTACGTGAACTTCGCCACCCATCTCGCCGGCAGCAGTTAGCGCTTTCGCCGTCGCCGCGCCCAGCGCCTCATTGTCGTGATCTGCAACGAGCAAGATAGCCATTAAATTACCCCCGCCTCGTCCTTGAGCTTGGCAACCAGCTCGGCCACGCTTGCAACCCGCACGCCTGCGTCTCTCGCCGGCGGCTCGACCGTGTTCAAAACTTTGAGCCGGGGCGTAATGTCGACGCCATAATCGTCCGGGGCCTTGACATCGATCGGCTTCTTCTTCGCCTTCATGATGTTCGGCAGCGAGGCATAGCGGGGTTCATTGAGCCGCAAATCCGTGGTCACGATCATCGGCATGTTGAGCTCGATGGTCTCAAGACCGCCATCCACTTCGCGTGTCACCCTGGCCGAACCATCACCCAACTTGATTTTCGAAGCAAAGGTGCCTTGAGGCCAGCCGAGCATCGTAGCCAGCATCTGGCCGGTTTGATTACAATCATCATCGATCGCCTGCTTGCCAAGAATGACGAGTTCAGGCTTTTCCTCCTCGACGACGCCCTTCAGGAGTTTTGCGACGGCGAGCGGTTCGACCAACTCGTCGGTCTTGATGTGGATGCCACGATCAGCGCCCATGGCGAGGGCCGTGCGGATGGTCTCTTGGGCCTTTTCAGGACCAACCGAAACCGCAATGATTTCCTCGGCCTTGCCGGCTTCTTTCAGTCGGATCGCCTCTTCGACGGAAATCTCGTCGAAGGGATTCATCGACATCTTGACGTTGGCAAGCTCGACGCCCGATCCATCGGCCTTGACACGTATCTTGACGTTGTAATCTACAACTCGCTTGACCGGCACGAGTATCTTCATCGGCTTTGCGCTCCGCAGTCCCTCGGCAGTATTCTCGTTGTAACAATCCGATTTCACATAGCCGACACAATCCCCGTGCGGCCAGGAAAGCCGTCGTCATTTCGCAAGTGCGAAATAAGCGTCGCGGACCGTACTGCCGGGCGTTGCGTGGTGTCAATGTTTCGTTACATTTGGGCTTGCGCCGATGGTCAAATGCGGCGAACAGACGCAACTTCCTTGATCAGATCTGACTGGGCGTCTGATCAAAAAGTTTGACGCCCGGCCGACGCATGATCAACACCAGGATAGCACCGGCAATTACGCCGCCGACATGAGCCCAAAAGGCAACCGCCGTCTGGGTCGGCAGCAAGGCGTTAACGAATTGCATGGCGATCCACGCGCCGAGTGCCCAAGCCGCAGTAATCCTAAGTGGTATGACGCGTGCAACGAGCACCCACATTCTTACTCGCGGATGCAGCATCAGATAGGCCGCCACCACGCCTGAGACAGCACCGCTGGCGCCGATCAAAGGCACATCGGGATTGTTGGTGACAAAGGTGTGGGTGAGCGCGGCAAGGACGCCGCATAGCAGATAGAAGATCAAGAACCGGACATGGCCGAGAGCGTCCTCGACGTTGTCGCCGAAGACCCACAGGAACGCCATGTTGCCGACCAGGTGAAGGATGTCGCCGTGAAGGAACATGTAGGTGATGAGGGTCCAGCGCTCGGGCAGGGGGAAGCCATCGAAGCGATCCGCTGGATTGGCAGACCCTAGGCCCTCCGAGGTGAGTTCGCCCGGCACGACCGCAAAGCTGCCGACCATGCTCATATCCACAGCGCCAATGGTCATGAAGAAAACAACAACGTTGATCGCGATCAGGGCGACCGTGACGTACTGGAAGGGAATGGATTTCAGCGGATTGTAATCGTGGACTGGAAAAAACACCTGAACGCCCCGTACGGCTAAAGCTAGTCGACCCCTACCACGATAACGCAGGCTCGGGGCATCATCTGTGCTCGTCGCGTCAGTCTGACATTTCACTCGCGTTATGTCAGCCCGAACGCGTTTGCATCAATTGCGCAACATTCGACGAACAATGCGAGTGAGATGGCAATACTGTGATCTGGTCAAACCTTGAGGCCCCAAGGGCGGGCGGCACACGGTCACATGATCGAGGCCAAGTCAGCGGTTTTGACCGGGAACCCAAAGCGTATCGGCCTTGCCCTTGTCGTTGACGTAACGGCTGGCGACGAACAACAAGTCCGACAGCCGATTAATATAGCGCAGCGCAGCATCGCTAACCGGTTCACTGTCGTCGGCGGCAAGCTCCACCATTAGACGTTCGGCCCGCCGGCAAACGGTGCGGGCAACATGCAGGCTGGCGGCCGCAATGCTGCCGCCTGGCAGAACAAAAGAACGCAGTGGCTCCAACTCGCTGTTCAACTTGTCGATCTCGCTCTCCAGGCGATCGACTTGGGCGCCTGTGATCCTCAGTGGCTCGTACTCGAGCGGCACGCCTCGATCCGGCGTGCACAAGTCGGCGCCGAGATCAAAGAGGTCGTTTTGCACGCGCGCCAGAATCTCCTCGACGACACTGGCGTCATCATCGATTTGCAGACGGGCAACGCCGATGGTTGCGTTCGTTTCGTCGACGGTGCCATAGGCGGCGATCCGGAGATCATGCTTGGCGACACGTTCGCCCGTACCAAGTGCCGTCGAGCCGTCGTCGCCCGTGCGGGTATATATTTTATTGAGTACGACCATGGTCTCGCCGGGAACTCTAGCAGGTTGTCAGAACAGCGCTAACCTAGTCGCAGGCCTGCCTGGGTCAAGCGCCGTTTGCGTCACTGACGCCTTCAGGGGGCGCCAGACGCCTGATCACGAACCGAGATAAAGTGCCGCCAACAAGATGCAGATGGCAACGAACTGAAGCCCGACACGCCATCGCATGAGCTTTTGGCTGAGGTTGGCGCTACCGCCACGCAGCATGTTCCAAAGACCGAGAAGCAGGACGATGGCGACGGCAGCCACTGCAAATGGCGTAAGCGCGTAAAAAAAGTCACCCATTGATTTACTCTAACAGATATCCACGGCCGCCAGCGAAGTTGCCGCGGTCGGCCATGAGCTTGCATGATCAAGAAGCACGGCGAGATTGCATCGTTTTCATACTAGGAACGAGACACAAGCCGGTCGCCAATTACTCGTGGCAGGACACGGCGACCGACAACGGCCATATAGGTGGGGACGGTGACGTAGTAGCGAACCTTGGGGCGCGGGCTCTCCACAGCGTGGATGAGCTTTTCGAGTACCGCGAGCGGGCCAAGCTTGAAGCGTTGCGTCCCACCAGCCTCCAGGGCCGCTATGCGCTCGCGATAGACGTCGCGGAGACGCGATCCTTCGGTATCGATGTTTTTCCTGAGCGCTGCGAGAGCATGTTCGGCAAACCGGCTTTCGATCGGACCCGGCTCAATCAGCGAAACGCGGATGTTGGTGCCGGCCAGTTCGTGTCGCATCGCATCGGAAAGCGCCTCGAGGGCGAACTTGGAGGCATTGTAAGCGCCGCGGTAGGGCGGAGAAATGAGGCCCAGGACGGACGAACATTGCACGATGCGCCCGCGGCCGTTCGCGTGCATCGCGGGCAGGAGCCGGCGTGTCAGATCGTGCCAGGAAAACAGATTGACCTCGAATTGATCGCGCAACGCCTCAACGGGCAAATCCTCGACCGCACCGGGCTGTCCATAGGCAGCGTTGTTGAAGATCGCGAACAGTTTTCCATCCGTGCGTTCCAGTGCCTCTTCGGCGCAGGCGGCGACGGATGATGGATCCCGCAGTTCAAGCTGGATGGTCTCCAAGCCCACGTCCGCAAGGCGCTGCAAGTCCTCGACGCGACGCGCCGTCGCCAGCACACGCCAGCCCCGCGCCTTCATGCCACTTGCACAGGTCCAGCCGATACCGGATGAACAACCGGTGATGAGGATTGTTTGTCGGTTTGCTCGCCGCATGCGGACCATGTATCGCCTCAGCACAACAAATCAAGGCCAAAGCCTTTGACGGAGCGAATGACAATGGTCGACAAACACCTGCCAAAGGACGTTTCGCCCGAGACCATTGCCGCGCAAGCCGGCGGCGCACTCGACCCCAGGACCGGCGCGCTGGTGCCGCCCATCCATATCGCTTCGACTTTTCTGCGTGACCCGGACAATCAATACCGCTCCGGTCTATCCTATGGTCGCGACGACAATCCGACCATGCTGCACGCCGAATCCGTCCTTGCGGCCCTGGAAGGCGGTGAGCGGGCGTTTGTCTTCTCGTCGGGCATGGCGGGGGCCGTCACGCTGTTTCTCGCGCTCGAGGCGCCGGCCCACGTGATTGCACCTAACATCATGTATTGGGGTCTTCGCAAGTGGTTGCTGGAAGACGCGCCGCGCTTCGGCATTTCAGTTGCGCTGGTTGACATGGCCAAGTCGCAGAACGTTGTGGATGCGATGAGATCCGACCGAAGCAATCTCGTCTGGATCGAAACACCGGGCAATCCGATGTGGAACCTCACCGAAATTTCGGCGACGGCCAAGGTTGCTCATGCCGCCGGCGCCCTTGTGGCTTGCGACTCAACCGTTGCCACACCGGTCCACACGCGACCGATCGAGCATGGCGCCGATGTCGTGATGCATTCGGCAACGAAATATCTCAATGGCCATTCCGATGTGATCGCCGGCGCGCTCGTGTTTCGAAAAGACAACGGCCTCGCCCAGCAGGTCGCTAAAGATCGGCGCGCCGTGGGCCCAATCATCGGACCGCAGGAGGCGGCGCTGCTCATTCGTGGCATGCGGACGCTGCATGTGCGCGTCAAGCACCAATCGGCGTCGGCGATGGCGCTCGCTGAGCGGTTGGCGGCGCATCGGCAAATCGCAGAAGTCCTCTACCCTGGACTGCCGCGCCACGCCGGCCATGAGATTGCTTCGCGCCAAATGGCCGAGGGCTACGGCGGCATGCTCTCGATCCGGGTCGAGGGTGGTGAGGCGGCGGCCGTTTCGGTCGCTGCCAACGTCGCCATTTGGAAACGTGCCACGTCGCTCGGCGGGGTCGAGAGTTTGATGGAGCACAGGTCATCCATCGAGGGTGAAGGCTCGCCGGTGCCACGGGATTTGCTGCGACTTTCCGTCGGGCTTGAATGTGTCGACGATCTGGCTCGCGATCTCGAGCAAACACTCGACCGGCTGTAGCCCTGCTCTAGACACGGTAGCGACAGGCTCAAGCCGCGAGCAGCCGACGCGCGATCACCTGGGCCTGTATTTCCGCGGCGCCTTCGAAGATGTTTAGGATGCGTGCA
>JAUVMS010000225.1 GCA_030600135.1 Hyphomicrobiales bacterium
CGTGAATTGATGGCTTGAGCATCTTTTCCAGGGTCGTTTTCACCTCCCGCAATATTGCTCTGACAGAGCTGCGCGCGCCCTTGCAACTCTAGGAGGCGCGAGGCTCAACGTTCACTGATCACCGCCGAGCTATGAAATGCTTTGCCTGCACTGTGCTTACTATGTGATTACTGAAGTGTTTTTCGTCGGTCGACTACATTATTAAATTATTGATTTTATTGGTGATTACACAAAGGCTCGAACCTTGGACACGCTGAGTAATAATTTGTGAGCCCTTGTTCAGCATTTCCGTTCCTCCTGCAAGCCGATCAACAGCACGTCATCGTGCGATTACTCGGTTCGTCGCGGCAGTAGCGAAAATGGTTCAAATATTTTTCTGGGTCGGGTGAATTCGCCACATTGATACAGGGTTGGTCTTGCCCGAGCACGAGCCATCGCTTGGTCGAGCCGACCGGTGATCGCAATCGAGCCAGTGCCTCAGCTGTCGCTCGCCAATCGCAAGTGCCCAATCTTGACCAAAAAGGAGGGAGGGGCGTTTTGCGCCAATCTTGGGGTCGCTGTGGCGTTGCGGCGTGCCGTTCGCGGCGGCGGCGTCAACTTCAACGACAAACTCCAAGCCACCGACGAATGTCAGCCTGCAAGAAGAAGCAAATATCGCAAACGTTTGTGCAAATTGCGGGTTAGGACCGTCCCGGACGATGCCTGATCGCGGCTCGTGATGGCAGGCCGGACCATTGGGCAAGACGTCGGTTGGGGACCGCCACCTAATACCGCCCTTGCTCGCTCGGAAGGTCCCAGATTGGCCCCGTCAGCCCGTGCCGAGAAAATATTTGCGCTGCTTCCGCGGCCGTCCATTTGCGCCAGTCCTCATCGCCGTGCCGGCCGTACCATTCGCTGGCGAACCGCCACACCTTTGCGATCGGCTGCACATCGCCTTTCGCGATGCGATGTTTTGCGCACCAGGCGTCAATTTTCGCCTCACTGTCGAACACCAGCATCGAACTGCAGGTATAGACGACATTGTCCCAGACGTTCTGCATCGGGACGGGGAAGTGCACGAGCAGGTCGGTCTCGACAACCTCACCATCCTCGACATGGATGGTAATTTGCCGATCGTTCGCCCCGAGCGCGGTGGTGATCGTCGCATTTCCCTCCAGAAGCGCTACGAGCCCGAGCGAGCACCAGGCGCAATTGCCCCACCACTCCTTGTCCCCCTGGCGCACCAAAAAATTCGTCGGTGCCGTTGAAAACGGGTGCGCCACCCAAATCCGTGCGCTGGCGGGGTGCAGCACCAGACCGTGATAGTCGGCCAGCTCTCCGAGCGCCCGCTCGATCCCTTGCCGTGGCACGCTGAACCGATCGCAAAGCTCCTCCAGATTGGGAGCAAAACAGCGATCCAGCAGCGACGTGATGATCGCATGATGCAACGTGGCGTTGTTCAGCGGCCCGGCACGCGTCATTCCAAGACCTTCAATCTCACCAATCCAATTTGAACCTCGCGCCCGCTGGCAGCAAGCAACAGGGTGCCCGTCACCGATCAAGCGCGGTCGAGCGCTTCGGCGACCCAATCCAACCGGTCCTGCCCGAAGTGCAGCTCATCGCCGATGATCATCGTCGGAACGCCAAAGAGACCGCGCTCGACCGCCGCCCCGGTCGCCGCAATGAGCGCCTGCTTGACGTCGGTATTTTGCACCGCCTCAGCCGCCGCATCACTATCGAGCCCCGCGTTGGCGAGCACGTCCATGATCTCCTGCGGTTCCGCCATGTTCCGCTCGCCCACCCACATCGCCTCGAACATGGCTTTGTTGTAAGGCTCGATCACGCCCTCGTCCTTCGCCCAAATAGCGCCCCGCATAATCGTCAATGTGTTGACAATGAAGTGCGGATTCATCGCAAACGGTACACCATAACGTTTGGCATGGCGGCGGACATCGTCGAATATCCATGCACCCTTGGGCTTGACGTTGACCGGCGTGTGGCTATCGACGGCCTTGAAAATCCCCCCGAGAAGAACAGGATGATAATTGATTTGCGCACCTTTTGAAGCGCAGATCGCCGGCAGGCGCGTCCACGCCAAATAGG
This sequence comes from Hyphomicrobiales bacterium, assembly GCA_030600135.1. Taxonomy (GTDB): domain Bacteria; phylum Pseudomonadota; class Alphaproteobacteria; order Rhizobiales; family JAUVMS01; genus JAUVMS01. The sequence goes on from JAUVMS010000225.1 coordinate 2,083, forward strand.
CGGTCGGACTACCGAAATCGTAATAAAAGTCCACTTTTCCACTCATTTCCCTACTCCCCAATGTGATGCTTAACAGGCTGTTGAGGCTATAGTCCTACCATGGCTCGACGAATGGCCGGACATCCTGCTCGAACGTCCAGCACGAGCGCGGCTGAACGTGCAGTTGCCAGTAAATCTCCGCCAATTCGTCCGGTTTCATGATGCCGTCGTGCGGTCGCGTCTCGAACCACTCCGGAAAAATCTCTCTTGTCCACTTGGTGTCGATCGGCCCGTCGATGACAACGTGCGCAACGTGAATCCCCTTTGGCCCGAGCTCTCGCGACATGCTTTGTGCCAGTGCGCGCAGAGCATGCTTGCCACCTGCAAAGGCGGAAAATCCCGACGCACCGCGCACGCTCGCGGTCGCTCCGGTAAAAAGCATGGTGCCACGCTCACGCACCACCATCCGCCTGGCTACTTCGCGACCATTGAGAAATCCGGCAAACGCGCACATTTCCCAAACCTTGCGGTAGACCCGGGCAGTTGTCTCGAGCACCGAGAAGCGAACGTTACCCCCGACATTGAAAACAAAAACCTCGATCGGCCCGAAGTCGCCCTCAATCCGATCAATGAGCGCCACCACCTCATCCTCGTCGCGCGCATCGGTATGTATGCCAGTCGCCTGACCGCCCGCCTCCTCGATCGCTCCAACCAGCGTGTCGAGGTCGCCACGCCGCCTGGTTGCCACCGCATGAAAACCTTGCCTTGCGAAGCGCTTTGCGATCGACGAACCCAGAAAATCCCCGGCGCCGACAACCAACGCAACCTTCTCCGACGATTTATCGGTCATGTTTCAAAAAAACTCCAACCCACACAAGATTGACTTTGGTACACGATGGCCACAAGTCTACCGCCACAAAGATCCGTGTTGCCGTCGCTTTATACCACTACCCCTCGAATGTTCGCGCAAATCGCTCACGCAATTCGGCCTTTTGCACCTTGCCCATGGCGTTGCGCGGCAGGGCATCGACGACGAAAACGCGCTTCGGCAGCTTGAACCGCGCCAGGCGCCCATCGAGCGCGGAGATAATATCTGCTTCGTTGGCTGGCATGCTCCCCACACTGGTGACGACCGCGACGACGCTCTCTCCGAAATCTGGGTGGGCCAAGCCGATGACCGCGGATTCGCCAATTCCATCAAGTTGATCGAGCTCCTGCTCGATTTCCTTGGGGTAGACATTGAAACCGCCGGAAATGATCAAGTCCTTCGACCGCCCGACGATGGAAACCCTGCCGTCCTCGGCAATCGTCGCCATGTCGCCGGTGATAAAGTAGCCGTCGTCGCGAAATTCCTCAGCCGTTTTTTCCGGCATCCGCCAATAGCCCTTGAAAACGTTCGGTCCGCGCACTTCGAGCGTCCCGATGTCGCCCGCTGCCAGCTCTCGTCCGCCTTCGTCCGCCACGCGCAGTGAAATACCGGGCAGTGCATAGCCCACCGTGCCGGCCACACGTTGCCCGCCTTGGTAGGGGTTGGAGGTAATCATCCCGGCTTCCGTCATGCCGTACCGCTCGAGAATGCGGTGGCCCGAGCGCTCTTGGAATGCTTGATGCGTTTCGGCCAGCAGCGGCGCCGACCCAGAGACGAACAGCCGCATGCTCCGACACTGATCTCTGGTGAAGTCCTCGCGTGCCAGAAGCCGGGTGTAAAACGTCGGCACCCCCATCATCACCGTTGCCTCAGGCAGCAGCCGCATGACCTCTTCGACATCGAAGCGGGACCGCCAAAGCATCCGCGAGCCGTTGAGAAACGCGGTATGGAGCGCGACAAATAGCCCATGGACATGGAAAACGGGCAGTGCATGCAAGAGCACGTCTCCCGGAACAAAACCCCAGTAATCGTGCAGCACGCGGGCATTCGACGAGAGGTTCTCGTGCGTGATCATCGCCCCTTTGGAGCGCCCGGTGGTGCCTGAGGTGTAGATCAGTGCCGCCGGGTCGTCCGGCTGTCTAAACGCCGTCTCGTGGCCACTCTCCATGACCTTTGCCCGCTGCGTCAGCGACCCGCCACCATCGGCCTCCATTGTTTCGACCGCCTGAACACCGGCCTCCCGCACCGCCCCTTCCAAGGCACCCCGCCGATTGTCTGGAACGACCAGCAGCCTGGGCTCGGCGTCCGCCAGAAAATAGCCGAGTTCAGCGGCCGTATAAGCCGTGTTGAGAGGATTGTAGATCGCGCCGCACTTCATTGTCGCCAAGTAGAGGCAGACGTTGGCAATGGATTTCTCGACCTGGGCGGTCACACGGTCACCCGGTCCCACGCCAAAGCTCTCGAGCGCATTTGCCATCTGCCCCACGCGCCTCGAAAGCGCCGCATAGCTGATTTGACCTTCCTGCCCCAAATCGAACGCGATCGACTCACCGGAGCGCGCAAATGTTTGCTCCAGGATTGCAAAGAGGTTTGCATTGTTGGTCATGGCCAGCGTTGATCTCCCCGACGTAAAGCGTCTGCGCACTGTGGCACGAGCGCACTTCGGCACAGACAATCGCGTGTTATAAAAGGCGCGGCCGGTGCTGGCAAAGTCACGCGAAGGGCAACGCGAGCTCCGGCCAGGGACTGATTGGTTGGCCCGAACACGCTACCACCACGTGGCAGCGAGAGGTACGGGCAGGACGCCATTCTGTGGGAGGCGGGCGCCGTGCGCCAAAAAACGCAGATCCAGGACGACCTCGTACGCGTTGCACGGCCGTCCGCCTGGCTCATGACGATCATTATCGCAAGTCTTCTCTGTGCCGCGCTCTTTCTGTTGCCGCGGCTCAATCTCATCCCCTTCGATGCCGATCATTGGACCGCCGACTGGCGCACAGCGCTCTTGTCGCCGCGAGCTGAAGGTCAGGACGGCAATGTTGCGCTGGTTTTGATCAACGACGAGACGCTCGACGGCTACCCTTATGTCTCGCCCATCGATCGTGGCCTGATCGCCAAGCTCATTGATACGATCGATCGTGCCGGCGCAAAGGCCATCGGCTTGGATATTGTCTTCGACCGACCCTCGGAGCCGGCCAAGGACGGAAAACTCGTTAGTGCTCTCAAGAACGCCCAGGCCACAGTTGTCCTCGGCGTCGTCAACGACAATCTGCTGAGCGACAAGCAGAAGGCCTTTCAGGCTGAATTTATTGCCAATGCCGGAAGATCGGTTGGCCATGTCCATTTCCTGCTCAAGGGCCGAAAGCTCGCCATCGACGAGGATACGATCCGTGAGATCCCTCCGCCGCTGAGCGGTCGGCAAAGCTTTTCCTGGGCTCTCGCCAAAGCCGATGGCGAACCCGAGACGCCTGCCTCGAATTTAATCGCTTGGCAGCGTACGCCCAAAGACGGCACCGACATGTTCCTCTCGCTGCCGGCTCAGGTCCTGCTCGCCTTTGCCGGCAATCCCTCAAGCCCGCTCGCCCTGCGCATGGCCGGACAGCTCAAGGACAAGATCGTCCTCATCGGAGGTGATTTTGCCAGCCGGGACCGCCACCCAACACCGCTTTCCATCGTCGAAGAATCGCGCCAACCGGGTGTCGCCATCCACGCTCAAATCATTGCCCAGCTCATCGAGGGACGCACGCTTTGGGAACTCGGCCCTCGCATCGAAATCGCCATTCTGTTCGGTCTGGCCCTTCTCGGCTGCTATCTCGGCTGGCGCTACCAGATAAAGAGGCTCGATTTGCTTGTCGGCCTCTTGGGCACAGCCGTCCTTGTTGCCGTCGATTTTCTCGCTTATGCCAACTATGGACTTATCCTGCCGTTCGCAACCCACTGGCAGGCTTGGGTGCTCGGCGTGACAGGAGGGCACTTTGTGGCAATGCTGTTTCCTCCGCCCGAGCGGAGCGGCACAGTCGGAGGAGGTCTCGCGACATGACGATTTGTAGTCTGATTGCAAGGTTCGTTGTGGCGGTTTGGATCGTCGCACCGCTAGTGGCTGTCACGGCCGCGGCAGAGGACATCGTGCTACAGTCCGACGTC
>JAUVMS010000136.1 GCA_030600135.1 Hyphomicrobiales bacterium
ACGTGACGGTCACCACACTCCTGACCTGAGCATCGTCGTCGTCATTGAAGGACTTGAGCGTGCTTCGTGCATGGCCTTTGCTAGAGACCGAATATTCGGCAATTCCCACAGTCTGCGAGACAGCGGCGCAGACCACTTGGATCGGCGCGTAGGTGGCGCGCAACCTCGCCACGGATCGTGAGATCAAGTTCGCATAGTAGGGGTCCGGTTCAACGGCGAAAACTCGGCCGCTCGCTCCAGCCTTACCCGCAGCCAGCACCGAAAAAATGCCGAGGTTGCCGCCGATGTCCCATACCACATCGCCCTTATTGACATTCTTGTCGGCGACGATCATCAGATCACCCGCACATTTCTTCCATCCGGGATAAAGCACCCGTCTGTCCGCCCGCGGAGAAACGTAGATTGACGCGCCGCCAAAGCTCTTTGGTAATTGTTTGGGGTAGACGAAAAAGAGGGCTTCGCGCAATGCCGCTTCCGATTGCTCAACCTCATGAAATGTAGTGTAGTTTGCACGCCGCCGCGTTGAATCAGAATAGTCTGGTGCACACCTTGAGGGGCAATATGTTCTGAATTTGGTGAATTATCTCCGGCATGCAATGCGAACGAACGTTTTCACCACGTACCCTTGGGACCCGTGTGAGTGTTGGAGTATCCGGCAGGGAGATTGGTGATAGCGAGGGTGGTGCTTTGTGATCTCTCCTTCGCATTTGCTGCCGTGGCCCGGCGACGTCGGCTCGCCCGAAACCTCACAATCTCGACAAGAACTGCGCAAAAGTCAGCCCGCCCTCCGGCCAGGGGCCGCGGCCCGAAGCCGTATTGATATGGCCTGCGTCGCCCGCGTCGACCAAGCGCGCGCCCCAGGCATAGGACAAGTCTTCCGCCACCTCGTACATGCAGTAAGGGTCTGTTCGGCTGGCGATCAGTAGCGACGGAAAGGGCAGGGGATCTCGAGGAATTGGCGCAAAAGCCGGATCGAGGCCCGGGATGCCCGTATTATTCTCCACATCGACATAGGCAACCAGGAATGCAGCGCGCACCACGCCGATCGGCAATGACGCCGCGGCATGGACAACGCTCGGCACACCCAACGAGTGCGCCACGATTACGGCAGGTCGTTCAGCTTCTTCGGCTGCTTTGACAATGCGCGCGCACCAGTCGTCCTTGCGCGGGCGTTCCCAATCCGCTTGCTCAATTCGGCGCGCTGTCGAAAGCTTGCTTTGCCAGCGGCTTTGCCAATGATCCGGACCCGAGCCCAAATACCCCGGGATAATCAGGATGTCGGCCTCTGCGACTTTCATGACCTGTCATGCCTGCGCGACCAGCGGTGCCGGATAGTACCGGTCGGCATCGCCGGATAAATCGTGGTCAAAACACGCCGCAACGATCTCAGTGCTCCTCAGAGAACACACGTGCGAAAATTTCATCCACTCGCCGCGTGTGATAGCCGAGGTCGAACATTTCGCGTATCTCAGGTTCCGAAAGTGCCTTGCGAACCTCCTGGTCGGCCAGCAGCTCGGTCAAAAAATCCTTGCCGTCCTCCCAAACCTTCATGGCATTGCGTTGAACCAGGCGATAGGCGTCCTCGCGCGCCACGCCCGCCTGCGTCAAAGCCAGCATCACACGTTGCGAATGCACAAGCCCGCCGAGCTTGTCCAAATTGGCCTGCATGCGTTCGGGATAGACCACCAGTTTCTCGACCACACTCGTCAGCCGTGCGAGCGCGAAATCGAGCGTCACTGTCGCGTCTGGCCCGATCATCCGCTCCACCGAGGAGTGCGAAATATCACGCTCATGCCACAGCGCGACATTTTCGAAGGCCGGTTGGGCATAGGCCCGAACCATTCGAGCAAGCCCGGTAAGGTTTTCCGTCAGTATCGGATTGCGTTTATGCGGCATCGCCGACGAGCCCTTCTGGCCCGGCGCAAAATATTCTTCCGCTTCGAGAACTTCGGTGCGCTGAAGATGCCGCACCTCGGTTGCCAATCGCTCGACCGACGAGGCGACCACGGCGAGCGTCGCAAAATACATGGCATGGCGGTCGCGGGGGATGACCTGCGTCGAGATCGGCTCCGGCGCCAACCCCATCTGTTCGGCGACATAGTCTTCAACGGCGGTGTCGATGTTGGCGAACGTTCCCACGGCCCCAGAGATCGCGCAGGTGGCCACCTCCTCACGAGCCGCCAGCATGCGCTCGCGTGCCCTCTCGAATTCGGCATAGGCTTGCGCAAGCTTGAGACCAAACGTCGTCGGCTCGGCGTGAATGCCGTGACTACGCCCGATGCAGACAGTGTCCTTGTGCTCGATGGCGCGGCGTTTGATCGCCACCAGCAACTGGTCGAGATCATCGATCAGCAAATCGCCCGCCCGCACCAGCTGCACATTGAAACAGGTATCGAGCACATCCGACGACGTCATGCCCTGATGAACGAAGCGTGCTTCGGGGCCTACAATTTCCGCCAGGTGTGTGAGGAATGCGATGACGTCATGCTTGACCTCGCGCTCAATCTCATCGATCCGCGCGACATTGAATTCAGCGCTCCCTCCCTTGGCCCAAATAACCTCGGCCGCATCGCGAGGGATGATCCCGAGCTCGGCCATCTTCGTTGCCGCGTGCGCCTCGATCTCGAACCAAATCCGAAACTTCGTCTCCGGCGACCAAATGCGGGTCATCTGTTCCCGCGCGTATCGAGGGATCATCGGCTGGCCTGCACTTTCCTTTGCGATTCGAGCTAGAAACGAGGAGCCCTAGCAGAGCGCTGGCATCGGTTCAATGCCAGCCCCATGTCTCACCAGCAGCTGGATCGAAGCTATTTTCGAAAGACCTGGGCGATGAAGCGCCTGTCGGAGCCCTCGAATCCAAGGCGCATGACGCTGATGAGCAGCAGATAAACCTCTTCATCCTTGCGCGGTTCATAAAGGATCACGTCGGAGAATGCGTAGTCGCGAGGGCAGCCGCGGCTTTCCGGAATCCGTTTATCGCGATAGAGCGGCGTGGGCGCGCGATCACCGACACGCACGCGGAGCGCGAGCCCGAGGGTTTCGCGCTGGCCAAAACCGCGGCAACGCTTACTTTCAACTGGAAACTCGCGGATTGCAAAACTGATCGGTTCATTGAAGGCCGGATAGGACGGGTGGGGCACCACCTTGATACGATCGGGATCGGCGCTCACTTCTGTAATTGGGTTGCTTGCCAGAAGCCTGCCCTTTCTCCCGGCCTGTACGCCAAGCTTGGCAAGCAGCTCGCTGGCGTCGTCGGCCGCCTTTTCCCGGGCCTCGCGCAGCTCGGTATTCTCGCGCTTGATCAGGACGCGAATGGGCGAACCCTCCACCCAATTGTTATCCACCGTGTCGATGACGTAGACGTTGGAATAAGGAAAACCCGAGCCGTCTTGGCGGCCGAATTCCTCGAAGGCAAACACCTTGCCGTCGCTCGAAAAACCGATGATGTCACGATCCGCCACATCTCCGGCTAACGCCGACCGGTGAACCAAGTTGCCGGCACTGAACAAAGCATCGCCAAGCGTCAAGCCAACCAGGCAGATCGTCCAAATCCCCAGTTTCCGGGCCACAATGCCCGCGCCCCGCAAGCCGCTCATCGCCACCTCTCCCAGCGCAAAATCCAAACCAAATCTCAATTGGAATTAATTGCGTACCACTGGACGTCGGCGCAAGTCCCATTCGGCAATTATCTATTGAATGATTGCGCGAATGTGACGTGGCTCTGACCAATTGGGATCGCAATTCCCAGCCTCGTAGACCCCTCGCGCAATGGCGCGCGCAAGCGTTTGTGCCGCACAAGCTCCGAGTCGAGCCAGATCAAACAACGGATCGCTCAGTTCCCTCGCACCCGTCGAGAGCGCGAAAACGATATCACCGTCGAGCGGTGTATGAACCGGGCGTACGGCGAGCGCCAATCCGGTCTGTGCCATGATTGCCAATCGGTGGGCCTGACGCTTGTCGAGCGCAGCATCCGTTGCCACGACACAAAGCGTCGTGTTTTCCTGCGCACCTCCCTTCAGCATGGGTACGTGATGTTGCGGACCGAAGGAGTCCGGCATGCCGAGGTCCCCAAACTCACCGTCGATCTCAAACGGCGCCGCCCAAAACTGCGTCGTCCCGGGGATCGTGGCGCAACCGACGGGATTGACCGCCGCCAGCGCCCCGATGGTCGCACCGTTACACACCGCCGAGGCGCTGCCGAGCCCACCCTTGAGGCGGGCCGTCGTGGCCCCCAGTCCGGCCCCCTTGCTGCCCAGCTCGAACGACACCTCGGCCAAATTACAGGCCCTCCGCGCCATGGCCTCATAGGGTGGCGTGTCGCCCCAGTTCTTGTCGCCGCCATTGAGCAAGTCGAACAGGATTGCCTGGGGCACGATGGGCACGCGGGCGTTGCCGATCTCGAAGCCGATACCGCGCTGTCGCAAATAACTCTGCACGCCCGTGGCCGCGCCGAGACCAAACGCCGAGCCGCCCGACAAGACGACAGCATGGACATGATCGACGCTACCGAGAAGGCCAAGCGCCTCGGTGTCGCGCGTCCCCGGGCCGCCTCCACGCACGTCGACAGCGGCAATGCAGGGCTCGTCAGGGAGCAGAACCGTGACCCCTGAGCGCAGCTGATCGTCGTCCACGTTGCCGACTTTCAGTCCCTCAACATCAGTGATCAAATTTCTCATGGCGAGGACCCCGCTATCGCTGTCGTTCTTGCCAATCATATGCAGCTACCAACAAACCGCTCGCATGGCCCTGGATATCACGTACAACCCGCGACAATTCGCCCATCCATTAATCTTGTCGAACGCTAGTCCGCGTCACATTTGGTTCTAGGTCTCACAATAGGTGAGCGGCCCGGCCACGTCACACAATCGGTGCGAGGATTTGGGTTGCTGTCGCGCCCAAAGCGCGTAACTTTGATGCCAACGAGTCCTGCGGCAATGGGGACCTGGAGGAAACAATGCAACTGGACGAGCTACAGGCTGAGATCTCGCTGCTACTCACGCAAATGGAAGATCAGCCCGAAAACCGGCGCGAGCTGTATGTTCAGATTCACGGCAAACTAAACGAACTTCGAGCGATGGGACTGCCACTGCCCGGCGACCTTGCACGCGTCGAGCGTGAGCTCGAAAACGACTTCTGCGCGGAGTCTCAGGGACGCTGACGCGGGCCCCTCTTCGCCAGCATCGCCGCACGCCTGCCGACGCATCCCAATCACGTGGTGCTTCCGGCCGTCGATGCCGAGATCCTGGCGACGGACCGCGATGGTCAACCGGCGGCCCGTTGTGTCGACACGCGCGAAAGAGGCGGCGTTGGCCGCAAGTTTTGATTTCATCAGGCAATTGCCTTTGAGTGTGCAGCACCGTTCAAGCAACAGAATTGCGCGTGTCGACGGGCCAAACTCACTGCTAAAATACACGCCCCACGGCCTCATCACCCACCAGCCGCATCGCGCAAGTTCGGATAGTGGTGATCGACAACCTGGACCAGTCCGGTGATAATCATCTCGATGGCCACGGCCGCGAGGATGATGGCCATGATACGCGCGACAACACTCATCACGGTTCCTCCGAGCAATCCCGAAATGGCGCCGGCAAACCGCAAGCCGAGCCAAATTAGCAGGCTGACACCGAGAGCGACGGGCACCAGGGTGCCAACCTCACCGGCCTCGTCGAGCTGGTGGGCGAAAACGATGATGGTCGGGATGGCTCCCGGGCCGATGGTCAACGGAATGGCGAGCGGCACAACCGCGATACTGCTCTTGCGCTCGTGACCGTCAGCAGCGGCCTTGGCGTCTCCGCCAGACGGCTCTTCCGCCCGGAGCATGGCAAGCGCAATGCCGAGGATGATGACGCCGCCGGCGACGCGGAAAGAAGGCACGTCAATGCCGAAGACGGCCAGCACCTCCTCGCCAAGCCCGATCGTAACGAGCGCGGTGACGGCCACGGTGGTAGCAACGATGAGAGCGGTGCGATTGCGTTCCGCAGGCGAGTACCCCTTCGTCATGCTCAGGAAAACGGGAATGGCGTAGAGCGGATTGAGCAGCGCCAACAAGGCCGCGAGGAATTTTAGAAATACGTCATGATGAAAAACAGTGGAGACGTCCATAGTCGTATTTCATTGTGCGCGAGGTTGCCTAGGTGAAGGGCAAATATAAAGCAAGATAAGCAAAATAAAACTGGCATGGATTGTGGTTGTTAGGAAAGAAAACTTGCGGGCCGCAATGTTATACTGACGCGCACTTCTAAGAACGCGATTGACCACGTTGAACCGCAACATGGGTGGTCATCGGCGGTTTGGCGGTGTCTGCCGGAGTGTTTAACTCGGTAGCAACAAGAATCCGTCACGCCGCGGATCGGCCGGCAGTCTGTACTTGCTTCAATCGGTGTGCCCGAGTGGAGTTGTGCAAACGGATTAAGCGCTCAATGCCTTGTTTCTTGGTTTTGAAAGCCACGCGGAGCACCGTCTTCGCAACGTCCTCGAAGTCGTCGTCATTCAACAGTCGGACCTCATCGAGCATCCGGTTGAATTTCTCATCATCGCCTAGCGCAGCATCAAGATTTTTCTTCAAGTCTTCCAGTGACATCGATGGCCTCTTGCCAAGGCCGCGACGCGTGCACTGCACGGCATTAACCAATTTGGTGATGCTAACTGATTCGTAGCGTTGGAGTAGGTCGACGAAAGATTGCATGTCTCGGCGTCGGTTCGCAGTCGATATCGTGCCCATCAACCCAACTAACCTCTCCAGTGGGAGAAGCGCCTGCCCAACCATAAGTTCGTCATCCAGTGGCGGGTTGTTTCGCTGGACGTCAATCTTGGCGCCGACATCGCAGAATGACTCGAACGAGGATCGCGATAGGCCCTTGAAAATTCCAAGTAATGCGAAAAGAGCGTCAGCCTCCACCGGTTGCGCACCATCCTGACCACGATCCGCCAAGTCCCGTGCGTAAGCTTGGATCGCTGATTTCGTTGCGTTAACTAGCATGGTTTGAAATCCGATCTTCAATCGACTGCGCAAGCGCGCTGTATATTGATCTAACGCCCTCCGTTTCCTGAGGCTTGTCACTACGAAGATAAGCAATCATCGAACCTGCCGACTCTGCAAGCAGGGCATTGTTCGGGATCGCCTCGCCGCTTTTGTACAATTCCTGGCTCAAGTCTGCATCTCTGAGCGTCTTGAAAATCAGTTCCTCGGCGTCGGGAATTTGGCGAGCCGATCGACCAGATTGGTATCCCACCACCGCGCCGAAACCAATATGGGGGCATATTCCGCCGCTTTTCAATAACTTGACTTGGTCGACGAAAGTCTGAACTGCTTCAACGGAAAGCTTGTCGAGAACGGTGGGAATGACAACGTGTGTTGAGGCGCAAAGCGCCTGCACACAGGCGGACGTCAGACGGGGCGGTGCATCAATTACAATCCTATCGAAGCTCGCCTGTGTTTCTTCATGGTGTAACAAGTGCGCCAGTGTATAGCGAATATCGTCCTGAATTGCTCCGAGCAACCATTCAACCATCAGCCGGTTTTCAGCCCTCGCAAGATCGTATGCCGACGGTATCAACCGAAAATTGGCCACTTGATTCATACCGTCGTTACCGATTGTCGGCGCCCAGGCGTCATCGAGCAAATCGTGCGGTTTGTACTGCCCGTCAATAAGGCGCGTGGCCCGTGAACTTTGTCCCGCTGTTGGAATTCTGACGGTATCACGCAGTCCCATGGAGGAAGCCGAGGCCTGATAATCCAGATCGATAAGCAACACCCGTTCTCCACGGCATGCGTAGTGGGCCGCCAAGTTTACTGCATTGGTGGTCTTGGCCACGCCACCTTTCAGATTGGCAAACACCCAGATCGGGATGCACTGACCTGATTGAAACATGAAATAGCTGGACGGCTGCTGAATAGGAGTTGTCAACCAGAGCCCTTGCCCCTCGCGACCATTGCCACCGTCACCACTTTTCCCAACCGCACTCAATGTACGCTGTATTCGCCCATCCAGCTCAGCAGTAACGCCTTCCAAATGTTCAATTTCTTTGAGAAATGCGCGCCTTCGTTGCCACCACGTCTTTATTACTGCCCACGTCTGTTTTAAAATCCAGCCCAGAATCCCGAAGACTATTCCGCCAATTATCCACTCGGCTGTATTTTCGCTAATATTTTTCGAAACACTA
>JAUVMS010000220.1 GCA_030600135.1 Hyphomicrobiales bacterium
CGAGTTGGTGCGATCTGACAATGGCGTCACGGGCGTCCGCATAACATCGTCGGGCACCAACCGATCATCGCATCGCAAACGCGCCATAAACGCCGGTGCCGTGGTTCTGACCACCGGCGGCATTGGCCACCTCTATGCGGTGACAACCAATCCACCCCAGGCCCGCGGCGACGGTCTCGCCATGGCCGCGCGCGCCGGTGCCGTCATCGCCGACGCCGAGTTTATTCAATTCCATCCGACCGCCGTCAAAGCCGACTTGGATCCGGCACCGCTGGCCTCGGAAGCCTTGCGGGGTGAAGGGGCGGTTCTGGTCAACGCCCGCGGCGAACGCTTCATGCAGCAAGTCCACGAAGCTGGAGAACTTGGGCCGCGTGATGTCGTCGCCCGCGCCGTGCACCGCGAGATTGTCGCCGGCCGCGGCGCGTTTCTCGATTGCCGCGAAGCTATCGGGGATCGTTTTGCCGATTTTTTCCCTACCGTGTTCGCCAAGTGCACGCATGCCGGCATTGACCCGCGCACGCAACCGATACCGATCGCCCCTGCAGCGCATTATCATATGGGCGGCATCTTGACAGACAGCCGTGGTCGCACCACGGTCGACAACCTTTGGGCCTGCGGCGAGGTTGCCTCAACGGGATTGCACGGCGCCAATCGTCTGGCATCGAATTCGCTGATCGAAGCGGTCGTATTCGCCGCACGTATTGCCGATGACATCTCGGGCTTGATGCATGTCCGCCGGCGCGCAGCGACCCCGCTTCCCGATTGGACATTGACCGGCAAAGCCAATGGCAAGACCTCTCGCCTCGAGCAGCGAGCAGCGATTTCCGAGCTGCGCGAATCCATGGCCCTCAACATCGGCGTTGTCCGTACTGCCGAAGGGATGAAATCGACACTCGAGACGATCGCTCGACTCGAGGCAAAAGCGGCACCGAGAAGTGCCCTTGCCAACATGCTGCTGACGGCGAAGATCATCACCGTCGCCGCAATCGAGCGCGAGGAAAGCCGTGGCGCACACTTTCGCGCCGAATTCCCCAATGCCCATGGCCATCTCGCCAAGCGCAATTTTCTCACGCACAAATTGGCCGACGAACTGGCTCAGAGTTACCTCAGCGGAGAACGCAAACAGGCAGGCGCCTCGTCGAACATTGCGGTCCTCACCCCATGAGCGACGGACTGCAGGTGAGCCAATTATCATCCCTGCTGGTGGAAGACGCCGTGCGGGCGGCATTGCGTGAGGACCTTGGGCGGGCCGGCGATCTGACGAGCGATGCGATTATCAGGCCGGGTGATCAGACTTCCGCCCTGATCCGAACTCGCGCCCGAGGATGCATCGCCGGCATGCAGTTGGCAGAGGCCAGCTTTCGCGCGCTCGACCCGCAGGCTTCGTTCGACGTCGTCGTATCAGACGGCACGGTTGCCGATCCCGGCGCCATTATCGCCGAGGTGCGTGGTCCGGCACGTGCGATTTTGACGGGCGAGCGAACGGCCCTCAACTTCCTCATTCATCTGAGCGGCATTGCGACCCTCACCCACACCTACGTCGACGCCGTCGCCGGAACATCGGCGCACATTTGCTGCACACGAAAGACGACCCCCGGCCTGCGCGCCTTGGAAAAGTATGCCGTGCGCGTTGGCGGTGGAATGAACCACCGCTTTGGTCTCGACGATGCCATTCTGATCAAAGACAATCACATCGCGTTTGCCGGCGACATTGCCACGGCGATCGAACGGGTACGCGCGCGAGCCAGCCACATGGTCAAGGTCGAAGTAGAAGTCGACACCCTCGCTCAGCTCGAAACCGTGCTCGGTTTCGATGTCGATGCCGTTCTGTTGGACAACATGACCCCGGACCATCTCAAAGCCGCCGTCAGGTTGGCTGGTGGCCGCGTGATCACGGAAGCCTCGGGCGGCGTTTCGCTCGAAACCGTTCGCGCCATCGCCGAGGCTGGCGTCAATCTAATTTCTGTGGGTGCGCTCACCCATTCCGCCCCCGCACTCGACCTAGGGCTTGATTTGGCCTAAATGCAGTCCTACTTGCCAAATAGGCGCACATCTCATTCTGAGCTTCGACTGGATCTAAAAAGCAGATTATCGGCTCACAAGGGTGTATCTACGACATGTGGAAGCAGGTTGTCCGCGTGACGTTAGAATTGCGGGCTAGGACATCGAAAGAGCTTTAGACGCGGCGCAGGGCGCTCGTTCACCTCCTAAACGAGGGCCACGAAGAACGGAGGCAAACATGCCCCAAGTTATTACGATCTATGGCCTATTAAGCATCGTCGCGGCCAGCGCCGCCTATTTCATTGCTGGTCGCAAGCAGCGCAACAATGACGGCTGGGCGTTCGCATGCTTCATCCTGCCGCCCCTTGTTCTCATTCTCGCCTTCCTAGGCAAGGCCCAAACCCCGCACCACATCAAGGTCGAGGAGCAGCACCGCCGCAAACTTTCGCAGATGATGAACGACTAGCAGCAAGGCATTGGCGGTACGCCGGGCAGCGCTGTGACATGTGCGTTGACGAGCGTGGCCCTCTTTGGAACGCCTGCTGCGAAATTCGGCGCGGTGCTGACCGCCATCCTGAAGGATTGACAGAAGCGTGGCGGCGCGCTTTCATAAGTCCATGGGGCATGCGAACGCCCCGTGAGGCGCCAGCCCAAGATTCGCGTCCATGTGAACCCCTAAAATGGGAGGACGCGTATGCCGTCTCCAACACAAATCACCGTCCAGCAACTTGCCCGTCTAATTGGTCTACCCGACACGCCGACGATCATCGACGTGTGCACCGATGAGGATTTCGACAGCGATCCGCGCCTCATACCCTCTGCATTCCGCCATCCGTTCAATGACATTGCCGCACTCGCACCCAGGCTGCGCGGGAACCGAGTTGTCATCGTCTGCCAGAAAGGCAAGAAAATTAGCCAAGGCGCGGCCGCCGTGTTGCGCCACCACGACATTGCGGCAGAGAGTCTCGAGGGTGGAAACTTCGCTTGGCGAGACGCGAACATGCCGCTTATTCCAGCTGCAAAGCTGCCACCCCGGAATGCCGAAGGCCGTACAGTCTGGGTGACGAGACACCGCCCGAAAGTGGACCGAGTAGCCTGTCCCTGGCTCATTCGACGCTTCGTAGATCGCAATGCACAATTTCTCTTTGTTGCACCTTCAGAAGTGCTGGATGTGGCTGAGCATTTTGGCGCGACCCCGTTCGATGTCGAAGATGTCTTTTGGAGTCATCGCGCGGAGTGCTGCACGTTTGACACAATGATTGAGGAATTCGGCCTTGAGACGGAACCAATGAAACGTCTCGCGACAATTGTGCGCGGTGCCGATACCAATCGCCACGATCTCGCCCCACAAGCTTCCGGACTGCTTGCAGCCTCGCTCGGCCTTTCTCGAATGTACCGCGACGACCTTGCCCAGCTTGAGGCTGGGATGGTCCTCTATGACGCGCTCTATCGTTGGTCACGCGACGCGACCGATGAAGGGCACGATTGGCCATCAGCTCTGAGCCGGAGCTGAACAGATGGCCGAAATCAGCTGTGAAGACCAGCGAGGCGTAGGACACGAAGTCCCGCTGCGGGAAGCAATCCAGACCTGGTCACAGATCGGAATCCTCTCATTTGGCGGTCCAGCGGCACAGATCGCGCTCATGCATCGTGTCGTTGTCGAAGAGAAAAAATGGCTAAGCGAACAGCAATATCTCAACGCGCTGAGTTTCTGCATGCTGTTGCCAGGCCCGGAAGCAATGCAACTCGCAACCTACGTTGGATGGCGTTTGCACGGGCTTAAGGGAGGGTTCGCCGCAGGCATCCTATTTGTTTTACCAGGTGCTCTCGTGGTCCTGGGCCTGTCCATGATCTATGCGGCCTTCGGCAAACTATCGATCGTCGAAGCGATCTTTTTCGGTATCAAGGCCGCAGTCTTGGTCATCGTGTTGCAGGCACTGCTGCGGATCGCCAAACGGGCCCTGCTGATGCCGGAACACTGGGTCATCGCCGGGTTCTCGTTTGTGGCGATATTTTTCCTGGCGCTGCCTTTCCCATTGATCGTTCTGGCGGCGGCTCTCTATGGTTTGTTGCATAAGCCGTTGCTGCCGACTGGCGATGCAGGAACATCCATGGCGATCAAGGTTGGTCTTAGCGAGACCCTGCGGACCATCGCCGTTTGGATGGCGATTTGGATCACGCCACTCGCCGCAGTCATCGCTCTGCTCGGCAGAGGCCACGTTATCAGCGAACTTGGCTTGTTCTTTTCAAAACTGGCCGTTGTGACCTTCGGCGGCGCCTACGCGGTGCTGGCCTACATGGGCCAAGATGTCGTGGTGCGCTATGGCTGGCTTGATGCCGGACAGATGATGGATGGCTTGGGATTGGCCGAAACGACGCCGGGACCGCTCATTCTCGTAACTGAGTTCGTCGGTTACTTGGCAGCCTATCAGCATGGCGGCGGATCACCATGGCTTGCCGGACTTCTCGGAGCTTTGGTGGCGCTGTGGGCGACGTTCACACCTTGCTTCCTGTGGATCTTTGCTGGCGCGCCCTACATCGAATGGATCAACACGCAACCCAGGTTGAAAGGCGCACTGACCGCAATCACCGCCGCGGTTGTCGGGGTGATCTTGAACCTCACGCTATGGTTCGCGCTGCATGTGTTTTTCGGCAAGGTCGAGCAGATAAGCGCGGGGCCGCTCAATCTATGGTCGCCAGTGATGGCCACACTCGACTGGCGCGTTGTCGTGTTAGCCGCCTCCTGTGGCTTCTTGCTGTTGCGGCGGCAGTGGAGCATCCCGTGGGTTCTAGCGACAGCCTCCGTACTGGCCCTCGGCATGCGGTTTGCAGGGATCTGACGTCGAACTTGCTGTCGCGTGCATGTCGCAACAAACTCTGGTCGTATGACCGTTCCGGCAAATGCTGCACAAATTCAAAATGACCTTGCCGACGCTATGTCGACATGAGGTCAACAGTTTCGACGGTCACTGGGCCTATTTGGAAAATGTTGTTTTCGTCCGGTTTGCGAAACTTGGTTATCCCTACCTCAATGATCCGGAACACATCGTTGCCTCAACATCAGTGACGACCTGCATTGCGAGACACCACGGGTCACCAGTTCGAATTGTCGAAGATCGGGATCAAAAGATTCCGGTAGTTTCCCGACCTGGATGGATTGAGCGAGTAAATCGAGATGGAGCTGGCTCAGTCAGGCATGGACGTTGCGCGCTGAGTGACATTGATTGTAGGCATTCGAACGCGCAATCCGCTGCGGGTCCTCGAACGCCCAATCCTATCGCTTTCGATCGGTGTCGCGGTCGCTCACATGCGAGATGACAGGCATTTCCCCTTCTGCGGAATAGCAAAGAACCAGGGATGCGATGGCCAGCCCAAGCGTTGCGGCTGCTATGGTGAGAAGGCGTTCGTCAGTCATATCTTTGATATTCAGAGAGCTCGCCAGCGATCTCGTCATCACGGTGATCGCAACATAAATTAGAAATTGCACGGGCAATCTGTTGGTTTTGAAGTAGATACCCACCATCGCGCCCAACTCCAGGAACACAAACAGCAGCAGTATATCCTCGACCGTCGCCGCTCCTTTCGACATCATGCCCAAATATGCATGAAAGGCGGACCAGACAATCGTGCCTCCTATCGCAAACAGTGCAATCATCTGGAACCCGTCAACCAAGTGGTTGCCCAATTTTTCAGCGGTTTTCTCTCCTTTTACTGCCACCACGTCTACTTGATCAACGAGCCTACCCATCTGTGATCTCCCTAGTACGTAATTCTTCTTTCAATTTGCCGTCCGCCTGCCCTGTGACTCTATCAATGCCGTAAAAGCCCTCGCGGGCAAGAAATGCGCGCGTTGGAGCCAGGTAGTCCGTGAGATCCTTGTCAGGGAGGAATATTTCTTCGCGAAGGGTATTGTTTGAACAAAGGTGCCAGACATCGTAGTCGTGATCTATTCCCGTCATTTCTCTGGCTGGAATACTCTCCCGCGACGCAATGCACGTGGCGGTGAACTCAGCTTCGACACCTGCTTCGCCGCTCAAAAGATAAACGCCGACTTTGGGGCGCACCCGCGCCCGCCTCCCGCTGCTCACGCGTCGGAATAAATCGGAAAACGCGCCGTTAGCGCACGCGCC
>JAUVMS010000354.1 GCA_030600135.1 Hyphomicrobiales bacterium
CCCCATGAGATGAATGGCGCGCGCGACGCTATCTTATTGCTCGCCCACATGAAAGCAGTGAAATCTGCAATTTTTTTGATAAACAACGCCCATGAAGCGGGCCTGGATCCGGTATCGGCCCATTGGCTTTGCTGCCAGGCCGCTGTCGAAGACGGCCAAGACCAAATCTGGCGGCCCAAAACCCACCAACCGTAATGATCGTGTCATGGTTGATCAGAGCCGACCGCCAAATGCATGAAATCGTGAAACGCGTTGCTCGCCGCCGAGCGCTCGGCATTGCGCTTCCAGGCGAGCCCAACGTCCATGGTTGGCACCGTGTCCGCGACCGATTTGACTTCTACCCGCCGTCCCTCGAGCGACCATGGCCGATAGTTCGGAAAATGACAGTCGGGCGATAAGGCGTGCGGTTCCAGTATTTCTGCGCCGTATTGCTGGCCTCATCCACCGTCAACATGATGTAGGGTTCTTCGGCGTCCTTGAGCGAGACGCTCGGCTGAAGTAGCAGCGGATGGTCGGTGCACAACCAGAGCCGTCGACGTGAGCGAATGAGCGTCTCGTAGCCGATGTCTTCCTGATTGACCAGGTTCGAGATCAGCATCACCGCCATGTCGAACTCGCCTGAGATCAAACCCTCTTCCAGATTCTGTCGGTCAGATTCCGTCAGTTGCACTTCGATATTGGGAAATGCCCGGGCGAAGCGGGCCAGATAGGGCGGCAAAAAATAGCCGGCGACGGTGTAGGATACGGCCAGGCGCACGATGCCCTCGAGACTTTCGTTGGCACGGCGCGGAAATTGAACGGCCTCGTCGACGGCCGCCGCGATATGGCGTGCATGAGCGAGGAACTGATGGCCTTCATAGGTCAGCGAAACCCCGTTCGGCAGGCGCTCGAAAAGGCGCACTTCAAGCAGTTCCTCCAACCCTTTGATTGCCGCGGTAACGGCCGATTGAGACACATTCAGCTCCATCGCCGCCTGGGAAATCTGGCCCGGCGGCGATGAAATAGCGAATTTGTTTGAGTGAAAACGACATTGTTTTTTCAGATATCGCATATCGATTAGTTTGAAGACTAATCATTGAACAAACTTGGCGGCGTTCAACCCTCCGCTCCACGAAGACCCAGCAACACGTACTGTTTGCCTGCAATCACATTGCCATTTCTCAGGGTCAAAGCAACCACGCAACGACCAATAAACCATGGGTCTTCATGCCTGGGCATCAGAATTTTCGATACAGCACACTCATAATTCATATTTTACAATTGCACCTCGGGAAAGCCAGAATAGCCCCGCGCGTTAATCAACGCACCAACAGCGACCGGCCAAGCCGGCGTCTCAATCCGGGTGGAAACGGCGGCACAGCCGCCTTGTCGAACGCTGGACGTTTTTGCTCGTCTAGCGAACGGCTTTCCTATCACACGAGGGTCAAATGAATAATTGGTTCCACAAAGCCCCAGCAGTATTTTGTTCGCTCGCCGTCGGACTGGGCATAACGGCGTCGCAAGCAGGTGAATGGTTCCCATATTCCGTCGAGCAATGGAACCCGCCGTTCGATATGGCAAGCCCACGCTCGACGATCGACTATATGCCTCTCGCAAAGGCATCCAAGCCGTGGGAAATCTGTGTTTCATTCCCACACATGAAGGATGCCTATTGGCTCGGCGTGGACTATGGCGTCGTCAGCGAGGCCAAGCGCCAGGGCGTCAAGATGCAGCTGGTCGAGGCCGGCGGCTACACCAACCTCAACAAGCAGATCTCGCAGATCGAGGATTGCGTGGCAGCTGGCGCGCAGGCCGTCATAATCGGCGCAATCTCCTTCGACGGACTGAACAACCTGGTAAAGGAAATCCGTGCAAAGAACATTCCTGTAATTGACGTGATCAACGGCATGTCGTCGCCCCAGCTTTCCGCCAAATCACTGGTTTCCTTTGGCGAGATGGGAGCCAAGGCCGGCGAGTTTGTTTCGAAACGACATCCCGATGGCAGCGGCAAAGTCAAGGTCGGCTGGTTCCCGGGACCGGCGGGCGCAGGCTGGGTCGAAGCCGGTAACAAGGGTTTTCAGAGCGCGATCAAGGGCAGCGACGTCATGGTCGTCGAGACTAAGTACGGCGATACCGGTAAGGAAGCTCAATCCAAGCTCGTCGAGGACACCCTCGAAGCCCATCCCGACCTCGGCTACATCGTCGGCACGGCGGTGACCGCGGAAGCCGCTATTCCGATCCTTCGGGCCCGTGGCCTCGCTGATAAGATCAAAGTCGTTTCCTACTACTTCACCCCGGGCGTCGACCGCGGCATCAATCGCAGCCAAATCTTAGCCGCGCCAACCGACTCCCCCGTCATCCAGGGCCGCATCGCAATCGATCAAGCCGTGCGCATCCTCGAAGGCAAGGACTACAAGAAGCACGTAGGCCCGGCACTGTTTGTGGTTAGTGAAGAAAATATCTCGTCCTTTGACAAGAGCTCGACTTTGGCACCGGATGGCTTCAAGCCGGTCTTCCGTGTGGAATAGGTGACCTCCCTCCGATGACACGCGGTGCTGGCCCGCAATTCTCACCACCACGTGGTCGGAACGGAGGCCAAAATGTCGGCAATCTAAGGAGGGGTTCGAAATGCGGTGTGGTTCATCGGACAAGCGGTCCGACGCCGAGCGGTGCCATGGTGGTGCCGCCCCAGGCGATGCCGATCCGCGTGGTGATGAGGATTACGGGCTAGGCTCATGAATGCGGGCAACGTCGAGCAAACGGACGTGGAGCGGCAAACTGCTCCACGTCACCTTCTTGAACTAAACAACATCACCAAGAACTACCCAGGCGTCGTGGCGCTCGACAGTGTCGATTTCGCCTTGCGCCGGGGCGAGGTTCACGTCCTCTTCGGCGAGAACGGCGCCGGCAAGTCGACACTCATCTCCATCGTCGCGGGCGCCCAGCAACCGACCTCGGGCCAACTCACGTTCAATGGCGCACCGGTCGACATCCGCTCCGTTCACGAGGCCAGAGAACTTGGCATCAGCGCGGTCTTTCAAGAATTCTCCCTCGTTCCCCAAATGACCGTCGAGGAGAACATGTTCCTCGGTGCCGAGACCGCCAAACGGGGCTTGCTGCAAAAGCCCGCGTTGCACCAACGAGCAGAGCAAATCTTGGCGGAACTGGATTTTCCGTTGGATCCAGCCCTCAAGGTGCAGCACTTGACCCGTGCCGAACAGCAGATGGTCGAGATCGCCAAGGCCTTTCGCTCAGAACTCTCCGTTTTGATCCTGGACGAACCGACTGCATCTTTGACGGATCACGAGACGGACAAGCTCTTTGATTTGATCGCCCGGTTGAGGGCACGAGGGGTCGGCATCATCTACATCACCCACCGCATGAGCGAGATCGCGCGCATCGGCGACCGCATCACAGTGCTTCGCGACGGTCGCTACGTCGACACCGTCGACGCCAAGCAAACAACCGACGACGAGTTAGTACGGCTCATGACTGGACGCGTGATCGACGAAATTTTCCCAGAGGTTAAGTTTGCCCCAAGTGAAGTACTACTCGAGATCGAAGGCCTTTCGACCGCCGATCGTGGCGTCACGGACGTCTCATTGTATGCGCGTCGAGGAGAAATAATCGGTCTTGCAGGGCTGGTTGGTTCGGGCAAATCGCGCGTCACCCAAGCAATCTTTGGGGCAACGCAAGTGAGCGCTGGCAAAATCACCTTCAAGGGTGAGGTAACGACTGGAGCCTCCGTCAAGCACCTGATCGACCGCGGCATGCTCTATCTTCCTGCCAACCGCAGAGATCAAGGCCTCATGATGATGCGCTCGTGCCGCGAAAACATCTCGCTCGCGGCACTCTCGCAAGCGCCCTTCTCAAATCGCTGGCTCCTCGACCAGACTGCGGAGCGAGACAAAACGACCGAGATTGCCGAACAGCTCAACCTCACCCCATTGCGTATCGAACGCGCCGTCGATCATTTTTCCGGCGGAAATCAGCAGAAAGTCATGCTGGCGCGAAGCCTGACACGGACCTTCGATCTGATCATCTTCGATGAGCCCACGGTCGGCGTCGATGTCGGCACGAGATCGGCAATCTACGGTTTTGTGCGCGACCTCTGCGAGGCCGGCGCCGCCATCGTGCTGGTGTCTTCGGACCTACCTGAAATCATCCACCTTTCCCATCGCGCCTATGTCTTTTATCGTGGACGGATTCAAGCCGAGCTCGAAGGCCCGGAGATCACGGAGGAAAACCTCCTGCGAGACTTTTTTGAGAGGCAGGCCGCATGATCTTGGCCGACACCAGACGACTCACCGCGCACCTCAAAACCGTTTCGGGATTTCTGAGGATGGTCTTCATGCGCTTGGGCGTGTTGCCATTTTTGCTCGTCTTGTCGTTGATCGTCTTCACAATCATCTCCGATAATTTTCTCACTGGGCGCAATCTGCTCAACGTCTTGCGCCAATCTGTCTACCTGACGATTGTTTCTCTCGGTCAGATGCTCGCGCTGCTGACCGGTGGATTTGATTTGTCCGTTGGCACGATCCTGGC
>JAUVMS010000400.1 GCA_030600135.1 Hyphomicrobiales bacterium
GCAAATTGCGCAAATTCAGCGATTTTGGCTGAACTTAGTCGGAGCAAGGCGGTGATCCCTGTGGAGGGCATCACTCGGGAGCGGCGTCTAAAACGCGCCCATTGCTGAAAGCGCGATGTAGCCCAGAGAGCTGAAGAATACGGTGGCCACCGCAGCCTGCAACGTAACACCCGCGACCGCTAAAACTGTCATTGTGTGATTGGCCATCTTACTCTCCAGAAACTTACGCTAAACTCTTGTGTTCTAGACGTAAGTAACACATGCTAATCGTCCATTGGACAAGAACAATTGAACCACGCATTTGTGGATTACTTCATAGTTATCAATGAATTGTCCGTGTAACCTAATGGTTGCGCTAGAATTACTTGAAACGTTCTTGTTACATGTCATTGCGGTGGAATACTCTTCCAAGCCAACATCTGCGTGCACAGACTAATGCCTTGCAAGAAACCTACGGTTATCGACGCCGATCAATGCAGTCTTTGCTGGCATTCTTCTTGCTTTGTTTCGCATGAACTTCGGCGCGACACGGGCCGAACAAATTCAAATGATACAAAGTAGGGCGATATGCTTCAACAACACTATAGATCGCGATCCCGATTCGTCGTCGGTCCGGACGGGAGCGTGCTGAGCACCAATGACCTTCCGTCTCCGAAGACCCGGCGCTGGACCATCATGCGCAAGGCAACGGTCGTGGCCGCCGTCGGAGGTGGTTTGATTAGCTTGAAAGAGGCTTGCTCGCTCTATCAGTTGTCGACCGAAGAGTTTCTAAGCTGGCGACGGTCGATCGACCGCGACGGGCTACGTGCTCTGCGCGCGACACGGGTTCAAGACTACCGAAAGTAGCGTGCTGGCCGATCTGCGGCGACTGAATTGCATTCGCGTCACATTCGGACCACGGCAACGTCTGCTGCCAGATCTGTGACGCTGGCGGCAATGGCAAGTCGCGGACATTGGTGCGTGATTGCTCAGCGTTTCAGAACCATGTCGTCGCGATGGACCATTTCGGCACGGCCGGAATAACCGAGGATCTCGGCGATGCGATCCGAGCGCTGCCCAATAATGCGCTCGGCATCGCCGTGGCTATAAGCGGATAGCCCGCGTGCGACTTCTTCGCCGCCGTCTTCGCGCACGAGCACAGCGTCACCGCGCTCGAAATTGCCTTCAACCGCAACGACACCGGCCGGCAACAAGCTTTTGCCACCATGCAAAGCGCGCACGGCACCGGCGTCGATCACCAGCGTGCCCTTGGGTTTCAGGCTGCCGGCAATCCAGCGCTTGCGCGCCGCGATGGGATCGGCGTCGGCGATGAACCACGTGGCGGGTGCCCCGTTCGCCAGACGGGCAAGCGGATGTTCCACCTTGCCGGAGGTGATGACCATGTGGGTGCCGGCACCGAGCGCGATTTTGGCAGCCTCGATCTTGGTGACCATGCCGCCGCGCGACAACTCGGTGCCCGCGTCGCCGGCCATGGCCTCGATCTCTGGCGTTATCTCGCGGATTTCATCGAGCCGGCGGGCCTCGGCCGCGCTCTCGGGTGGTGCGGTGTAGAGACCGTCAACGTCGGACAGCAGCACGAGCAGATCGGCGCTTGCCATACTGGCGACGCGGGCGGCCAGACGATCATTGTCGCCGTAGCGGATTTCCGTGGTGGCAACGGTGTCGTTTTCGTTGACGACAGGCAGGATGTTGAGCTTCAGAAGCGTCGCCATGGTGTTGCGCGCGTTCAAGTAACGGCGGCGCTCCTCGGTGTCGCTCAAGGTCAAGAGGATTTGGGCAACGTTCAATCCACGGGCGCGAAAAATGTCCTGGTAGGCGTGCGCCAAGCCGATCTGGCCGACGGCGGCGGCGGCTTGACTTTCCTCAAGACGGAGCACGCCCGGAGTGAGCTGGAGCGTGCGCCGTCCGAGAGCAATTGCACCTGAAGAGACGATAATCACCTGGCGACCGGATTTGATCAGGTCGGCGATATCACTTGCGAGAGAGGCGAGCCAGGCCTCCTTGAGGGCGCCGGTCTGGCGATCGGCCAAGAGAGCAGAGCCGATCTTGACGACAATTCGCCGGGCATTTGTCCATTCGCTACGCATGGCTTTGGTTCGATGGTTCTCGCCGCACTCTGGTCGCACTAAGGCCGCCAGCCGTCATGCACCGGTTGATCCTTGGCCTTTTCCTGCGCCTTGGCGCGCTCTATTTCAAGCGCCAGGGCATAAAGCGCCTCCTGAATGCCCAAACCTGAGACGGCCGAGACGATGAGAGGTGTTTTGCCGGTGGCGCGGGCGAGTATCTCTGATTGGTTTTTTGGGACGTCGCCGGTGACGGCATCGCATTTGGTGAGCGCGACAATTTCGGTCTTGCCTTCCAAGCCCGCGCCGTAGGCCTCGAGTTCGTGGCGGATGGTGGCGTAGGCCGCGGCCGGGTCCGGTTCGGTCACGTCGATCAGGTGAAGCAGCACGCCGCAACGCTCGACATGGCCGAGAAAGCGGTCGCCAATGCCGGCGCCCTCATGAGCCCCTTCAATGAGGCCGGGTATATCTGCGAGGACGAAGTCGACTTCGCCTGCGCGCACGACACCCAGGTTGGGATGCAATGTGGTGAAGGGATAGTCGGCAATCTTTGGTTTGGCGGCGGATACGACCGAGAGGAAGGTCGACTTGCCGGCGTTCGGCAGGCCGATGAGGCCGGCGTCGGCGATCAATTTGAGGCGCAGCCAGAGTGTTTGATCTTGCCCTTCGGCGCCCGGATTTGCGCGCCGCGGCGCCTGATTGGTCGATGATTTGAAGTGGGCGTTGCCGAAGCCGCCGTTGCCACCCTTTGCCAGGCGCACGCGTTGGCCCGTCTCGGTGAGATCAGCGATCAGCGTTTCATTATCCTCAGCGAATATTTGAGTGCCTGGTGGCACCTTGAGAACGACGTCTGTACCGGCGGCGCCGGTGCGGTTTTTTCCCATGCCATGTGTGCCGCGCCCGGCCTTGTAGTGCTGCTGGTAGCGGAAATCGATCAGCGTGTTGAGGTTGTCAACACACGCCACCCAAACGTCGCCGCCGCGCCCGCCGTCACCACCGTCGGGGCCGCCGAACTCGACGAATTTTTCCCGCCTGAACGAGACGCAGCCAGCGCCACCGTCGCCCGATGTGACGTAAACCTTTGCGTGATCGAGGAACTTCATGGGGTGGTAGTCTGGGCTTGCCAGGATTGGCGCGCAAGCGCGTATCGCACGACGTCGACATCGGTGCCGCGGGCGAGGGAGTCCTCGCAGGCATGGCCGGTGTGGACAAAGCCTAGCATTTCGATGACGCGGGCCGATGCCGATTGTCGACGAAGTGGCCCAACGTGATGCGTTCGACGCCGTAGGTTTGGAATACGTGGTCGATTAACGCCCCGGCGGCCTCGGTGGCGTAGCCCCGGCCCCAATAGGGCTTGCCGAGCCAATAGCCGAGTTCAGCATCGGGCCCACGGACGATGAAGCCGCAGCCGCCGACAAACTGGTCGTCGAGAGCTATGGCAAAGGCCGTCTCATCGGCAGTCTGGGTCTTGCGGGTGAGCCAACTCTCGGCGTTCGCGAGATCATACGGGTGAGGGATGCGCGAGGTCATGCGCGCCACGTCCCACTCGCCGGCAAGCTCGGCAATGCGAGGCGCGTCGCCCATGGCGAGCGGGCGCAGTGTGAGACGGGGCGACGTGATTTCGGGCATTGCCGTTCCCTGGATTTGGCCAGGACCTTTCAAACACAAAAAGGGGAGACGAGACGTCTCCCCCGGTAAATCTCTCGAGACGTTGTGGCCGTGTGGCTAGCTGGTTTCGTGTGGCCCGACCACCGAGACGTAGACTTTGCCACC
>JAUVMS010000224.1 GCA_030600135.1 Hyphomicrobiales bacterium
CATCGAAGCGCTTGATGCCGAACATGCCCAGGTTGGAGATGGATGTGGTGCCGCCTTGATATTCGTGGGGGGCGAGCCGACGCTTGCGTGCTCTTTCGGCCAAATCCTTCATTTCGTTTGAAATTTCGGAAAGGGTCTTGAGATCTGCGTGGCGAATGACCGGTGTGAACAATCCGCCTTCGATGGCAACGGCGACGCCGACGTCCGAGCGCTGGTGTTTCAGCATGCCTTGTGCCGTCCAGGTTGCATTGGCATCGGGCGCCTGTTGGAGGGCCAGTGCCATGGCCTTGATTATGAAATCATTGACCGAGAGCTTGTACCTGCCCTGCGCGGCGTCGTTCATGCGTTTGCGGGCCGACAATAGCTCGTCGAGCCGGCACTCGATCGAGAGGTAGAAATGCGGGATCGTCGATTTTGCCTCGGTTAGCCGCGAGGCGATGATCTTGCGCATGTTGTCGTGGGGCACGACGTCGTAGGTGCCGGGCTCGTAGAGCGCCATGACTTTTTCGTCGGGCATGGCTTGCGGAATTGCGACGGGCTGGGCGGATGCGACGGCGGGCGTTCCGGGGCGGGCAACCGCTGTTGGGATACCATCGCTCAAAGCCTTCTCGATGTCGTGCTTTATCACCCGACCATGCGGCCCGCTACCCTTCAGGAGAGCGAGATCAATGCCGTTCTGTTTGGCTAGGCGGCGGGCGAGCGGCGAGGCAAAAATGCGCCCCGCGCCACCAACTGCAAGACTTTCTGCCGTACCGTTAGCCGATTGCCGTTGGGAGGCAGGAGGCTCGATCGATGCGACGATTGGCGTGGCTGTGTCCGTGGAGACCGTAGCGGCGCCCGCAACGGTGCTTGCGGCTTCCGGTGGCGCGGCAGAGAGCTGGGCCGCACCGCCATCGTCATCGGCGAAACTTGCCAACGCTGCTGTGTCCTCGCCGTCCTCGAGCAGAACCGCTATGGTCTTGTTGACCGCGACCCCTTCGGTCCCCTCGGGGACCAAAATTTTTCCGACGGTTCCCTCGTCGATGGACTCGACCTCCATGGTGGCCTTATCGGTTTCAATCTCGGCAATGACATCGCCGGAACGCACGGCGTCACCCTCCTTGACCAGCCACTTGGCAAGCGTGCCCTCCTCCATGGTCGGTGAAAGCGCAGGCATCAGGATTGGAATAGGCATAGATGGCGTCCTTCAAGTGGGCGAGATTATTCTGCCTGGCTCGGTCGCAACGACGGCCGGGATCCAGAGATTGCGGCGACGCAAAATGCGCGCCTCAACATCTTCACCGTCATAGGAAACGGCCTTCGGCTTGTGGGCGGCAAACGCCGGGACGGCAAGCCCGACGACGTTTATCGTGGCATAGGATTTGTCCTCGATATCGATGACCGCGCCAATATAGACCCCGCAGCGCGCGCAGAGCAGAAACTCAGCGGTTGCCAAGCCAAAGCGATACGAACTCATGCGCGTGCCAGCTTTGGAAGTTATCTCAGCGCGGCCCCGGGAATCCGTCACGGTTCCAGCACCATGGCGTCGACAAAAACTGCATTGGCATGCCGCGACATCGGTCTCGGGCGCCGGTTGCGAGAGCGCAATGCAAACCTCCACGTCGCCGCAATGGCACGAGCCCTGGTATGTCATTTCCCGTTCCATGCAGTGTGCCTCACCGATAACGCCCTAATCCGTCGCCCAGAAATCTCCAGCGATAGAAGAATGTCATGTAGCCAAGAACGCCATAGACAGCGAATGCAACGATCCAGCCGAGGGAAACAGCCACCGTATAGCCGTCCATATCCGCGCTGACGAGACCAAAGCGCTGGGTGTATTGGGACAACAGCGTCGGGATTTCTAGTTCGCGCAGGCTCGTAATGCCGGTCGCCTTGGCACCCAACTTGGGCCAGGCATCGACAATGCCGGTGCTCACCCGCTGAACGCTGGCCGCGGTGCCGCCAAGGAACAAAAAGCTGCTGGTCAATAGCGCAAATGCCGTCGTCTTGAGCAGCAACGGTGCCTTGTGCAGGAAGAAGTAGAGCCCCGCGATGTAGGCCGAGACGATGCCGAAAAACATCGAGAATATGGTCAACACGGTATCGGCTGCGTGAAACCGTAGCTGTAGGATTTCGGCCTCACTCATCACTCGCACCTCGGCTCAAGCGTAGCTCACGGCTTTTGCCGCGGCGACGACCTGGGCAACGCTCGGCAGAGCCAGCTTTTCCAGATTGGCGGCGTAGGGCATGGGCACGTTGGCTCCCGCCACCTTGGTGGGCGGGGCGTCGAGATAGTCAAAGGCGCGTGACGTTACCTGCTGGCAGACCTCGGTGCCGATCGAGCAAACCGGCCAGGCTTCTTCGACGGTGACCAGGCGATTGGTCTTCATGACCGATTGAACGACGGTTTCGAGATCGAGCGGGCGTAGCGTGCGCAGGTCGATCACCTCGGCCGAAATTCCCTCCTCGGCCAAGGCATCGGCGGCCTCGAGCGCATAGGCGACGCTACGGGAATAGGAAACCAGTGTGACACCGTCTCCGGAGCGCAAAATCTTGGCCCGGCCAATGGGAATGAGCCAATCATCGAGCGCCGGGACATCGAAGCTTTGGCCGTAGAGAATTTCATTCTCGAGGAAAATGATGGGGTTCGGGTCGCGAATGGCAGACTTCAGCAGCCCCTTGGCGTCGGCAGCCGAGTAAGGCGCAATGACTTTCAGGCCGGGAACTTGAGCGTACCAGGAGGAGTAGTCCTGGCTGTGCTGGGCGGCGACCCTGGCGGCGGCGCCGTTGGGACCCCGAAACACCATGGAACAGCCCATCTGGCCGCCTGACATATAGAGTGTCTTGGCGGCCGAGTTGATGATGTGGTCGATCGCCTGCATGGCGAAGTTGAAGGTCATGAACTCGACGATGGGCTTGAGACCGGCAAACGCGGCGCCGGTGCCTATGCCAGCGAAGCCATGCTCGGTGATCGGTGTGTCAATGACCCGCTCGGGGCCGAACTCCTGCAACAGCCCCTGGGTTACCTTATAGGCGCCCTGATACTCGGCGACCTCTTCGCCCATGATGAAGACATCGCCGTCGCGCCTCATCTCTTCGGCCATGGCATCGCGAAGTGCCTCGCGCACAGTTGTTGCGATCATCTCGGTGTTTGCGGGGATCTCCAGTTCCGGTGCCGCCCGAGAGACGGCGGCTACGGCCGCTGGTGGGCTTGCCGACTGGTCGGCGTCGGTTTGGGTCGCAGGCGGCGTGGACTCAGCCACGTCTGGCGGGGCCGGTGCGCCAGTCACCGTGGTCCCATCGAGCGCCGAAGCGTCCTCGCCATCTTCCAGGATCATCGCAATGGGCGTGTTGACCTTGACGCCTTCGGTTCCTTCGAGGATCAGAATTCTTCCGAGTGTTCCCTCGTCGACCGCTTCGACCTCCATGGTGGCCTTATCGGTTTCGATCTCGGCAATGACATCGCCTGCGGTGATCGCGTCGCCTTCCTTGACGAGCCATTTTGCCAGTGTGCCCTCCTCCATGGTCGGTGAGAGAGCGGGCATGAGCACCTGAGTGGGCATGGGCGTTTCCGTATTGTTTCGAGGCGTTTAGGTCGTAGTGCAAGTTAGGCCGAGAGGTCCCGTGTAATGTCGGTCCAGAGTTCGCTCTCGGCAGGTTCAGGATTTGTCTGCGAGAATTCCGCGGCGTCGTTCACGATTGCTCGAATTTCCTTGTCGACGGCCTTGAGGCCGTCCTCCGACGTGCCGCCGGCAAGAAGTCGCGTCCGCAATCGCTCGATCGGATCCTGCTCTTCTCGAACTTTTTGGACCTCTTCGCGCGTTCGATACTTTGCCGGATCCGACATGGAATGGCCACGGTAGCGGTACGTCATCATCTCCAGGATGTAGGGACCATTGCCGGCACGGGCGTGGGCGATGGCACGCTCGCCTGCGGCGTTGACCGTGCCGACGTCCATGCCGTCAACCTGTTCGCCGGGAATGCCAAAGGCAGCGCCGCGGGCATAAAGCTCCTCGGACTTGGCCGCCGCCCGCGCGACGGCAGTGCCCATTGCGTAGCGGTTGTTTTCAATGATGAAAATGACCGGCAACTTCCAGAGCGAAGCCATGTTGAAGGTTTCGTAGACTTGCCCCTGGTTGGCGGCACCTTCGCCGAAATAAGTGAGGCTGACTTGGCCGTTCTTGCGATAGCGATTGGCGAACGCGAGCCCGGCGCCGAGGGGGACCTGAGCCGCGACGATGCCATGACCGCCATAAAAGGCCTTTTCGACGGAGAACATATGCATCGAGCCGCCCTTGCCGCGCGAATATCCGCCCTGCCTTCCCGTCAGCTCGGCCATGACCCCCTTGGGATCCATGCCGCACGCCAGCATGTGGCCATGGTCACGATAACCAGTGATGAGTTGGTCACCCTGGCGCAAGGCCATTTGCATGCCGACGACGACCGCCTCTTGACCAATATAGAGGTGGCAAAATCCGCCGATATAACCCATGCCGTAAAGCTGACCGGCCTTTTCCTCGAACCGCCTGATGAGCAGCATGTCCCTATAGGCTTGCAGCTCTTCATCATGGCTGAGCTGGCTGGAGCTGTCGGCGCCATTCGTGGCGACCGCGGCCGCGCTGCGTTGCGAACCGGCCTGATTAGGCGGTGCAACCGCTTCGTCATTTGCAGATGTCATGCGTGTTGCCTCGCGCCCTCGCTCTTGAAACGTTTCCTACCGTGCTCTCATCTGTCCGACGTTGTTCTCATCGGCACCGAGCGGCGATGGTGCCTTCATTGAAACCAACAGTCGGGCAGTCGTCCCGTTTATGCGGAACTTGCTTTTGGGAACTGTACACAAGCACCCGCCACGCGCCAAGCTCGAGCCGGTTCGTTGGTTTCGACCGGTCCTTCACCGACACGTGCGTTCGCCACTCGATTAGCGGCGATGCTAATTCGTGATTGCCGGCTCGCGGAGGATGACATCGTTGGGATGCGCAAACGTCAGGATCCGACGCGCTTGTTCCTCAAGCATATCGGGATCGAGATTGTCGGACTGCAGGAGCGCCACATCGCGTTCGAGATTGCGGCGAACAGTCTCAAGGCCCACTAGCTTCTGCTCAAGAGCATTTGCTCTTAGTCGCAGTTGCGCACGAGCCTCGAGACCATGTCGCCCATTAATCGCGTGATAGACGAAATAAGACATCAATCCGACGCAGAGAAGCGGGACCAAGATCTGCTTGGATTTGTTTTTTTCGACCATCATGGGGGGTACGCTTTTACGCGGTACTAGTTTCCGTCGTCCAATTGACAAGAATGGTTTTAGGCGTGCGGGGTTAATTGCAGGTAAAATGATGTGCAATATCTGCACTTTTTTTTGACCCACTCCGTCTGCCGATCGCGATCGCGTCAAGCAACCGTCTGTTTGCCCACCAAAATATTGCGGCCGGCGTAGCGGCTACTGTCGCCCAGCTCCTGTTCGATCCGCATGAGCTGGTTGTATTTGGCAAGGCGATCGGAACGTGAAAGCGAGCCGGTCTTGATCTGCCCCGCGTTGGTGGCAACGGCAATGTCGGCGATTGTGGCGTCCTCAGTTTCGCCTGAGCGATGGGAAATGACCGCGTTCATGCCGGCATGCTGCGCCATCTCGACGGTCTCGAGCGCTTCGGTCAGGGTGCCGATCTGGTTGACTTTGACCAAAATGGCGTTGGCCGCGCCGCGTCGCATGCCCTCGGACAAGCGCTTGGTGTTCGTGACAAAGAGGTCGTCGCCGACGAGTTGGCACTTCGAGCCAACAGCTTCGGTCAACATCGTCCAGCCCCGCCAATCGTCTTCCGCCATGCCATCCTCGATTGAGACGATTGGAAAACGGGCGACCAGATCCTCCCAGTAGCGCACCATGGCTTCGCTATCGAGCGATTTGCCCTCGCCGGCGAGTTCATACTTGCCGTCCTTGAAGAACTCCGTGGCGGCCGGGTCAAGAGCGATGAAGACGTCGTTGCCGGCGGAATACCCAGCCCCTTCGATCGCCTTCATCACGAAGCCAAGAGCTTCGTCGGCCGATGCGAGGTCAGGAGCGAAGCCACCCTCATCGCCGACATTGGTGTTGTGTCCGGCA
>JAUVMS010000394.1 GCA_030600135.1 Hyphomicrobiales bacterium
TCTCAGGTGTGCGGCCGTTGGCTCAACAATCGCGCTGAGAACTCACATCAGCCGTTCCGACGACGAGAAGCGGCGATGGCCAAGTTCCGAGACATGAAGACCCTGCAAAAGTTTACCGCCGTCCACGCCTCGATCCACAATCATTTCAATCAAGAGCGCCACCTCAACAGCCGCGACATCTACAAGCAGAACCGTGCTGCCGCGCTGGCCGAGTGGCGTGAATTGATGGCTTGAGCATCTTTTCCAGGGTCGTTTTCACCTCCCGCAATTTTGCTCTGACAGAGCTGCGGGATGAGGTGTTTCAGGTCTATTCGTACAAGCTCTTTTATGATCCTCTCAACAGTGATGTAAAGTATACCGGCAGACAAACACCAAGAGCGAAGAGAGCCAGTACTCGCCGCCCTAAAAATAGGCGAACATTGCCCGGCAGTCTGGCAAAGACGTGTGTTTGTATGGGAGGTGTCCAAAGATGAAACGTAGAGACTTTTTGAAGGTCGGTGTGGCAACATCGGTAGCGGCGACGGCGATCGCGGCACCTTACGTGGCGCGAGCGCAGGTGAAGTTTAAGTGGAAGATGACGACGTCTTTCCCGCCGGGTCTGCCGTTCTATCAAAGCGGCCCGGGAAGCGCGGAATGGATCGTCGATCAGGTCGACGAGCTCTCCGGTGGTCGGTTGAAAATTAAGCTATTCGCAGCCGGCGAACTCATTCCGTGGAATGGCGGGTTCGATGCGGTGGCGAGCGGCACGGTGGAGGCCAACTCGGCCGTGGCCTATTACTGGTCCGGCAAGATCCCGGCACTGCAGTTTTTCGGCACCGTGCCTTTTGGCATGAGCTTCCAGGGCCAGAATGCCTGGTACTATCACGGCGGTGGCATCGACCTATGGAACGAGATCTACGCGGACCACGGGATGATCGCCTTCCCATGCGGGAACTCCGGTGTCCAGATGACCGGCTGGTTCAAGAAGCCGGTGAGTTCTCTCGCCGACTTCAACGGGTTGAAGATGCGCATCCCGGGCCTCGGCGGCAAGATCTACAAGGAGATTGGCGTCAACGTGAAGTTGCTCGGCGGCGGCGAGATTTTCCCGGCACTCGAACGTGGCGTGATCGACGCTGCGGAGTGGGTCGGCCCGCTTCAGGACCGCAGGCTCGGGCTGCACAAGGCCGCCAAGAACTATTACAACACCGGTTGGCATGAGCCATCGACGACAACCGAGTTGCTGATGAGCAAGAAGGCATTTGAGGCGTTGCCAAAGGATATTCAGGGCATCGTTAAATCCGTTGCCGCCTCGGCCAATATCATCGCCCATACCTCCGCGGAGGCGTTGAACGGCGAGGCGCTGGCTGACCTCATCGCCAACCACGGGGTCATGGTTTCTCAGCTCCCTGATGACGTAATCGCGGCGCTTCGCATCAAGACCAAGGAGGTGCTGGATGGTTTGGCGTCGTCCGATCCGGTCACCCGCAAAGTCCACGACAGCTTCATGGACTTCAAGAAGAAGCACGACAAGTGGGCCAACTCAAGCGAGCGCCAGTTCGCCGTGAGGGTTCGCGGCGGCTGACGTGAACCGACGAAAAGTCTTGGTGGCGCCGGTACCCACCGGCGCCGCTTTCCGCTAGTTTTCCATAGACCAAGATCAATTGGGGGCATCCGGAGCCCGCGGCGACTGTCGCGACAAGCAAAAAAGGCTTCGGTCGAGACGCCATGATCAAAAAGAGAGCCGAACCGAGCTCAGGGCCTGACGACCCAGCGGTTTCAATCGCGGACGCCATAGACCGCTTTATCGATTGGATCGGGCGCGGCGCGGCATGGATCTGCCTTTTGATCGTCGTCGTCGTCGCGACCAATGTGATCCTGCGCTACCTGTTACGCATCGGCCCAGTGTCGCTCCAGGAGCTTGAATGGCACCTGTTGTCGCCGATCGCGCTCATTGGCATGTCCTATGCCCTGCGCCATGACGATCACGTCCGCGTCGACATTTTTTACGACGGGTTCAGCCCGAAGCTGCAGGCGATTGTCGACTTGATGGCTGCAATCTTGACGGTCGTCATCTCCGTGATCATCATTCGGCTCTCCTTCAATTTCGTCTACCAGGCATATTCCATCGGGGAGGGTTCGCCAGATCCCGGCGGCCTGCCCCACCGTTTCCTGTTGCGCTCCTTCATACCGCTCGGCTTCGCTCTGCTAGCCCTCCAGGCATTCGCGCAAGGCATACGCTCGGTGCTGTTTCTGCGCGGCAAGGCCTGAGATGGAAAGCGAAACACTCGCCATCCTGATGGGATTGAGTTTTTTCGGGCTGCTCTTCAGCGGCATTCCCGTCGCCATCGCGCTAGCCACGGCGGGGCTGTTCTTCGGTTATCTCGGCTTCGGCACGACGCTGTTCAACCTGCTGCCACAGCGCATTTTTGGGCTGATGGAAAACTATACGCTAATGGCGATCCCCTTGTTCGTGTTCATCGGCGTAATGATGGAGCGATCGAAGATCGCCGACGAGATGCTAGATGTTATCGGCCATGTGATGGGGGGCCTGCGCGGCGGTATGGGGCTGGCCATCATTCTCGTCGGCGTGCTGATGGGTGCGTCTACGGGCATCGTCGGCGCCACCGTCGTGACGCTGGGTCTTTTAACTCTACCTGTGTTCCTGCGGCGCGGCTATTCCAAGTCGCTTGCCTGCGGTACCATCTGCGCCTCAGGCACGCTCGGCCAGATCATTCCACCGAGCCTGGTTCTCATTCTCCTATCGGACATTCTGGGCCAAGGGCTCGGCACGCTTTTCGCCGCCGCCATGATCCCAGGCCTGTTGCTCGCCGGCATTTATGTTCTCTATCTGCTCGTCTTGGGTTGGCTGCGGCCGGAAATGGCGCCGGCTATACCGGCGGATGAGCGTGCTGCAATTTCGAAGCGCAGACTGCTGGTTCGGTTCTTCAAGGTCGTGGTCCCGCCGATCATGCTGATCATCGCTGTGCTGGGCTCCATCATCGCCGGTATCGCTGCACCGACGGAAGCCGCATCAGTTGGCGCGTTCGGCAGTATTCTGGTCGCGCTCATTGCACGCAAACTCACCTGGCAGGTACTGACGGCGACGGTGCGCAATACGCTGCGGATCTGCGCCATGGTCTTCTTCATCCTCATCTGCGCCCAAGCCTTCTCGCTCGCCTTCCGCGGTCTCGACGGCGATGAGTTGGTTGCGCACCTTTTCGCACTGGTGCCGGGCGGGCCCACCGCCGACATCATCTTCATGCTGTTCCTGCTGTTCCTCTTGGGCTTCTTTATGGAGTGGATCGAGATTTCCTACATCGTTCTGCCGCTGTTCTTGCCCATCCTCAACGCCACGGGGGCGGATATGGTTTGGATCGCCATACTGGTCTGTCTTGTCCTCCAGACCTCCTTTCTCACACCACCGGTTGGCTGGGCGCTGTTCTTCTTGAAGGGCGTCGCGCCCCCTGAAGTTTCCAGCCGCGACATCTATGTCGGCGTAATGCCCTATGTAGTGTTGCAAGTGGTTGCGGTCGCGTTGCTGTTCCAATTCCCAGAGATCGCAACATGGCTGCCGAAGGCGATTGGGTGGTGAAGAGCACGTTAGAGGTCGACGGTAGCACTATCGCAACGTGGGTCGGAGACACCTTCTATGGATCTGACCTGGGTCCCGAAAAGTGGTCCAGGGCCTGAGAGAGAATCTGGCTTAATCGGAATTCTTTGAGGAGATCGAGATGAGCCGGAAACGATTTAAACCAGAACAGATCATCGCAATGCTACGTGAAGCGGAGGTGCGCCTGGCCCAGGGCCAGACGGTGGGCGAGATATGCCGTGGGCTCGGAGTATCGGAGCAGAGTTACTATCGCTGGCGTCGTGAGTATGACGGCATGGAAGTGAGCCAGGCGCACCGACTGAA
>JAUVMS010000098.1 GCA_030600135.1 Hyphomicrobiales bacterium
ATGAATACTTAAATCAATACCCATATGTTTGGAACTTATTAAGCAATTTTGCCGATTCTGAATATCAGATACAAACTATTCTGTGGGCTGCTTATGCGTAACTCTTACGAAAAACTTCCAGTAATTCGTTGGAATGTCTTCATTGGGCGAACTTGATCAATCGTTATACTTAGAACTGGATACTTGACCCGCCGTGGAGCACTTGACCGATACAAGTTACTTTTCGGGTGGTAACCGAGTGACAAGCCCAGCCGCTGTCGCTCCGCAAAGCCCGTCCAAGCCGCTCGACTTCGGCTCAATCCTGACGTCGGTCAGGGAAACCGTCTTTCGCTGGGATCTGGTTAACGACCAGATCACATGGGCGCCCAACGCGGCGGAAATTCTCGGCATTGCCGATGCAAACTCTCTCGGCTGTGGTCAGGCATTTCAATGCCGCATTGCAGGTGAGCAGGCACGTAGTCGCCAGCAGGCGATCCTGGAGGCGGCGAACGGCAAACCTAGCGGCTCGCGGTCCTATAACATTCAGTATCACTTCAAGACCAATGGAGCTGGCGAGCGCAAAAACTTGTGGGTTGAGGAGAACGGCAGCTGGGTTGATGAGCGCGATGGCCGCCCCGTCGAAATCGCCGGCGTGCTCAGGGTTCATGACGACGGCCGAGCCGATGTTCAACAGCGCATCAATTTGGCCGAACGCGACGAGCTGACCGGTTTAATGAACCGAACCCGCCTAAACGATGTCATCGAAGCCGTTATCGGTAAGGCCAAATCGAGCGGCCGGGCCAGTTCATTCCTGCTCGTTGCAGTGGACAATCTGGCGCTCACCAACGACACATTCGGGTTCGGCATTGGCGATGAGGTCATCGCTCAGGTGGCGAGGCGTCTTGCAGACAATCTCCGCTGCAGTGATGCGCTCGGCCGATACTCGACCAACAAATTCGGCATCGTCATCGAAGATTGCACGGCGATCGAAATGAGGAGCATCGCCACCAGGCTTCTCGAGGTTGTCCGTCACCCAGTCATCGAAACCTCGATCTGTCGGATCGCCGCTACCGTGTCAATCGTCGGACTGGAGCTGCCCAAGGATGCTCAATCAGCGCACGACACCTTGGCGCTTTCGCTTGAAACATTGGCCAGCACCGCCGGTCGACAGTCCGGCATGTTCTTGGCCTGCACGCCAAATCCAAAGCGAGCCTCGCAGCGACGCCGCAACATCGCAATGGTCGATCAGGTGATGTCGGCGCTCGATCAAGATCGCATGCGCATTGCGCTACAACCCATCGTGCGAACAGACACGCTGGAGACGGCAATGTTTGAGTGCTTGTTGCGCATGGAACAGCCGGATGGATCGGTTGTTGCGGCCGGCGAGTTCATGCCGCTGGCGGGTCAACTCGGATTGTCGCAAATCGTCGATCGGCGCGTGGTCGAGCTTGCCGTGGCGCAAGCCAAGGCCAATCCCGAGGTACGGCTGACTATCAACATTTCGAGCCTGACGGCCGCCAGCCACGAATGGTTGATGGCGCTGGAAGAACTCACTGGTGGCAACCGCAAAATCACAAATCGATTGGTGGTGGAGATTACCGAAACCGAAACGATCCACGATCTCAATGAGACGATCAACTTTGTTGATACGCTCAAGGAGATTGGCTGTCAGGTCGCGATCGACGACTTTGGCGCCGGCTATACCTCGTTTCAGAACCTGAGATATCTTGGTGTCGACATGGTCAAGATCGACGGGTCGTTCGTCGAAAGCATGGTTGGCGACCCTGACAACCACGTGTTTGTCCAAAAGCTGAGCGAGCTGGCGCACCACTTCGGCATCGAGACCGTCGCCGAATGGGTCGGCGATCAAGCAACTGCTGAAATCCTGAAAGAGGTCGGGATCACGTACCTGCAGGGTTTCTACTTCGGAATGCCAAAACTCGAAAATCGAATCTCCAGGTAAACCTTTGAATACTCGGAAATTTAGCCGACACGAATGCCCTTATGGCAGGCTGTGAATGGTCTCGGCACGACGCAAAGTTGCGGCTCCTTGAGCGCTTTATCGTGACAGCTTGTTGAGCTGCTTTTCGATGGCCGCAAGCTGATCGCGCAGGGCCTTGATCTCCCCGGCTGTTTGCTGCCCAGCGGCCTCGGCCGGCGGCTTCCTCGTGGGCGTCGCATCATTCACCTTGCTCGAGGCGCGCTCGCTTGGGCGGGCTTCAGCTCCTTCGCCCGACGACTGCGGAAACGGTGAGAATATGGAGAGGGCCCGCTCGAACATTTCCATATTCTGCTGAGCCTGCCTTTGCAGCGCCTCGATCGGGGTGCCGGAAAAGGTGTCAGCAAACTGCTTGCGATACCTCTCCTGTTCGCGGGTCAGCGTCTCAATACTGAGATCGAGATAGCTCGGCACTAGGCGCTCCATGCCCGCG
This sequence comes from Hyphomicrobiales bacterium, assembly GCA_030600135.1. GTDB lineage: Bacteria > Pseudomonadota > Alphaproteobacteria > Rhizobiales > JAUVMS01 > JAUVMS01. The sequence continues at coordinate 2,412 of JAUVMS010000098.1, forward strand.
CCGTAAAAGCGGATCATTTGGCGAAGGAAATTTATTGGCAGCAGATTCTGCCCCTTACTTTCCTGGTCCAAAATGATTTGGGTCAACACGCTGTGGGTGAGTTCCTCACCCGATTTTGCATCCACAACAACGAAGTCACGCTCGGATCGAACCATTGCTGCAAGATCGTCGAGCGTCACGTACGTGCTCGTCTCGGTGTTGTATAGCCGCCTATTTGCGTACTTCTTGATCCGAACAGGCTCGTCAGCCCGTCCCGACTGCTTCGGGGTTCTTGCCAACAGATACTTTCCTCGTCTTGTACCGCCAGACCTAGCAGGTTCCACTCATATCGACCCATTTGATGGAGCCAAATCAGCCCACTCGACAAGTCGCGCCGCGCGATGTGGGCCATCTGGCAAGCGGCGCAACGACGCCGATGGGCTGATTTGGCCCACCGCAGGCCGGCATTTCGAGCCTGCGGGACGTCGTTGCAGCTCGCTGATGGTCGCCCAAGACCACTGCGCTCGCCGCGCCTAGCCAGCGAACCCGATAATCCGGTCAAATTGGATCCATATGAGTGGAACATGCTCTAGCCTTTTAGCGCATCGGACGACAGAAGCGCAATTGCTGATATGCAAAGCAAAACAGGCTACACCAAGCTCTTGCGAGAGTATGACGAGAAATAACTATGCCCGCGATCGTATTCGGCGCAAGTTGACGCATTGCACGGAGGTCGAAATTGCCGCAATGGGCTATTGACTGTTATTCTCCAGCGAGCATGTAGCCCGCACACTCGGACGGGACTGTTTCGCCCGAATTCGATCCCAGTATTGGCCCCAACGACCCCCAAAAGGAGCAGGCAATGAGCCAAGATAACGCGAACATCGTCATCACTAGCGCCACGCGCACACCGGTCGGCTCATTCAACGGCTCGTTGGCCACGCTTCCGGCCCACGAACTTGGCGTGATCGCCATCAAGGCGGCGCTCGAGCGTTCAGCCGTTGAGCCGGGCGAGGTTTCCGAGGTCATCATGGGCCAAGTCCTGACGGCTGGCGAGGGTCAGAACCCCGCGCGCCAAGCCTCCATCGGTGCCGGCCTGTCGATCGAAACCCCGGCATGGATCGTAAATCAGGTATGCGGCTCCGGTCTTAGGTCCGTCGCACTCGGTTACCAAGCGATCAAGAACGGCGATGCCGCAATCGTGGTGTCGGGCGGGCAGGAGAATATGAGCCTATCACCGCATTGCAGCCACCTGCGGAACGGCGTCAAGATGGGCAACGCCGAGATGATCGACACCATGATCAAGGATGGTCTGTGGGATGCTTTCAACGGCTACCACATGGGCACGACCGCCGAGAACGTCGCCAAGCAGTGGCAGATCACGCGCGACGAACAGGACAAGTTTGCCATCGCTTCCCAGAATAAGGCCGAGGCAGCCAAGAAAGCCGGCAAATTCAGAGACGAAATTACCGCGGTGACGATAAAGACCCGCAAGGGCGAAACCGTATTCGAGGATGACGAATACATTCGCGAGGGGGCCAAGATCGAAGACGTCGCCAAGCTGCGCCCAGCATTCGACCGCGAGGGTACGGTCACCGCCGGCAATGCGAGCGGTATCAATGATGGGGGCGGGGCGACGGTACTCATGACCGCGGCCGCGGCAGACCGGCGCGGGCTCGAGCCGCTCGCACGTATCGTTTCGTGGGCTCATGCCGGCGTCGACCCGTCGATCATGGGCACCGGCCCAATACCAGCATCGAAACGGGCGCTGGAAAAGGCAGGTTGGTCGGTCGAGGACCTCGACCTGATCGAGGCGAACGAAGCATTTGCCGCGCAGGCGTGCGCCGTCAACAAAGGCGTCGGCTGGGATAGCGAAAAGGTCAACGTCAATGGCGGGGCGATTGCGATTGGGCATCCGATCGGTGCCTCGGGTACACGCATCCTCTGCACGCTGCTACACGAAATGAAGCGACGCGATGCCAAGAAGGGATTGGCCACGCTGTGCATCGGCGGCGGCATGGGAATCGCCATGTGCGTCGAGCGCGACTAGACGTTCAACCAACAACAGTGGGCGGTCGCGGCGTGCTCGCGCCGATGACCGTCCGCGACAGCAAACACTGTGATATCGAGGGAGGTTCAAATGACACGGGTCGCAATTGTTACGGGGGGTACACGCGGCATTGGAGAAGCGATTTCACTGGCACTGAAATCCAAGGGTTTCCGGGTGGCGGCAAACTATGGCGGCAATGACGAAGCCGCGCAGAAGTTTCAGGCGGCGACCGGGATCCCGGTCTACAAATGGAACGTGGGAGACTACGCGGCCTGTGAGGAAGGCTTAAAGAGGGTCGAGTCCGATCTTGGGGCAATCGATGTCGTCGTTAACAACGCCGGCATCACGCGCGATGGAATGTTGCACAAATTGACGCCCGAGCAATGGGGCGAGGTCATCCAAGTCAACCTCAGCTCGATGTTCAACATGACCCGTCCGATCATCGATGGGATGCGTGGCAAAGGCTGGGGCCGGATCATCAACATCTCGTCCATCAACGGGCAAAAGGGACAGATGGGCCAGACCAACTACTCCGCCGCGAAGGCCGGGGTGATCGGTTTCACCAAGGCGCTCGCCCAGGAAACCGCGCGAAAAGGCATCACCGTCAATGCCATCGCACCAGGCTATATCAACACCGACATGGTGGCCGCCGTGCCCGAAAAGGTTCTGGAAAGCATTATTGCGCAAATCCCGGTCGGGCGGCTCGGCCATGCGCAGGAGATCGCGCACTGCGTTGCATTCCTTGCAAGCGAGGAGTCCGCCTTCATCACTGGCGCGACGCTCACCGCCAATGGGGGGCAGTACATGGCTGGCTAAGCCGCCGGCTTAGCCCATGATCTTTTTGATTGGAATCATGGTTTAATTTCTTTCGCTCGCGACAAGCGCTCGCCACTTGAGCGCGTTCTCTGTCTGCGCTACCGCTTGCTACTTGACCGCATTGCGCCGGGCCGCAGTCGCGGCCTGAAGCGCGTCCATTCAAAATGATCACGCTTTAGTCATATGGTGTCGGCGCGACAGCGCGCCAAAGCCCGGGCCCTTGAATGGGGCGGCTGTCGCGCCATGCGTCAGCCACTCATGCGCGAGCGCACGATGCGTGGAAGCAGGCCCATATCCTCGCCCGCGAGTTCCTCTCCACCAACGGCCGGCTCAAGGACGGGTGCAGCGCGCTCATCACGCTGCGCTTGATCGCTCCATTGTTGGTCGGCGCGTTCTTCTTGTTGAGCCTCAAGCACCGCCGGATCGGCGGGCGGCTGTTGAACCGCGGGCCCCGGCAGCACACCGCCTGCAAACCAAGCGTCGATGAGATCCAGTTCCTCGACCGAGAGTGCGAGCCCTTGGCCTCGGCAGCGGGCGACGACGAAGTTGCGGAAGCGGCCGGCAAACAGGTTCGCAGATGCGCCTTGCTCGAACCAGGGGTCGGCTTCGCTCACCACGTCGAGGACGAAACGAACGTCTTCGCGCTTGATTTCGAGCCTCAATTTCTGCGCGCGCGAGGCGACATTGGTGATGGTTTGGGCTCCGCTCAGGCCGTTCTCATTGATCTCGGCCGCCATGACATCGAACAGCACTCGATATTCAGGCGGGGCGAGCGGCGGTGCCTGACAGGCATCTTGTATTTTCGCTATGGAGTTCTGCAAGTTCGCCCCGGCCGGTGCGGGGGCAGTGACAGGTGCTTCCGCGCGCTGAAAGACCGTCGGCTCCAAGCGATCCGGTGCCGTCGAAGCGAAGGGGGATTGCTCGGCAGAGGACTCAAAGGGCGGCGATTCCTGAACCGGTTGATGATCCGGTCGGTGCGGTTCGGGACTCAATTCCAGGGGCTTGTCGACAAAGGCAGGTGCGGCAGCGAGCTCGTCGGCAGCAACGGGTTCGCGTGGCGCGGGCAACGGCGTATCGCCAACCGGCGCACCATGGCGGGCCGGTTCGTAGGCAACGTAAGGCGCCTGGTCGGAAAGCTTGATGTCGGCAGGCAAGTTTTCAAGGAGGAACGTGCGGAACGCACCGTGACCGGCCCAACTCGTGCCAATGGTCCTTTCGTGGCCAAGCGCGCGTTGCGCCCGATCGGCCAAAGCCTCGATCGGCACCGGTGCATTGGAGGCGCGCACCATCTCAACCACCTGCGCCGCAATCTCGTCGCGCTGTGATTGGCGGTCGCTCGGGGACGGCTCAAGCGACGTTGGCGCCACCGGCGCACGCTCCTCGGGCACAACGCCTTCCATCAACAATGCGGCCAGATCGGCTTCGCGAATTTCACCGTCGCAAATGGCGGTATATGGCGAAGCCGTGTACTCGTTGGCGAAAATCACGGTGCGCCGGGCATGGGCGCGAAGGCGATGCAGGACCGGGGTGAAGTCGGCATCGCCTGACAGAATAATGAACTCGTCGAAATAGGTGTCATGGTTGAGGAGATCCCTGATGTCCATGACCATTCGAATGTCGGACGAATTCTTTAGTTGGGCCGTGAGCGGAGGACAATCGATGATCTCGAAACCCGACCGCAAGAAATGATGGCGGACAAAGGGAAACGAACTCATATCGGTCGAGTTGTCACGGCTATTGCGGCGCGGAACCGGATTGCCATAGCAGCGGTTCATGACCAAGCGCCGCTCGATCTCGGGCGCTGGGCCATTGGTCGGCGTGATCAAGCGGCCAAGCTCGATCTCTTTGAGCCAAACCCCGGCATCCTTGGCAAAACGCCTGGCTAGCGCCTCGTCCTTGCGCTTCAGTGAGAGGTAGATGTTGTCGTAGTCAACAAATACCGCACTCAGGCAAGGTCCTGAATACTCCCGTCTCATTGCTGGCTCACCCCGCTAGCCACATCCCCCGGAAAACTGACGCGATACTATTTAGATTGCCGTGGCGGCGGCAAGCGACGGAAATATCACGGTTCAGGAGAACGACGGTTTTGCGAAGAAAAACAACACGCTACGGAGTGATGCGTTATAGGAGTAGTGCGTGGAAAAAAGTCGATCCGGCTGGCGGCACATGCACAAATGCAAAGTGATTCGGGCGAATCTCTTAAGCAATCGTTAGCAAGCGAGCAAGACCATCAGCCCACCGATACCAAATTTGGGCGGCCCGTGAGCCGCCGACCGGCGTCAGTGCTCCATCTCGAAGTGTTCAAATTCGAAGCCTGGCGCTACCGTGCATCCAACCAGTGACCAACTGCCCAACGACTTGGCCTGTTGCCAAACGTTTGCCGGCACCACGAGTTGGGGGCGTGCACCGGCACTCAGATCCGAACCGAGGACGTCTCGCCGCGTTTCCTTACCCTCATGTCTAAGGGCAAGTTCGAGTGGCGAGCCGGCGTACCAATGCCAAACCTCGGTTGCGTCGATGCGATGCCAGCGCGAAACCTCGCCCTCGCGCAGCAGAAAGTAGATGGCGCTGCTCACCGCTCTGGCGTCGACCTCGGTAGGGTCGCGAAAGGTTTCGCGATAAAAGCCGCCTTCGGGGTGGGGCTCGAGGCGCAGAATGGCGCAAACATCGTCAGCTGATAGTCCCGGTTCTAGGGGCATGGCCAAGTGGTCTCCTGCTGTCGCACGTGCTGGTCAGGCGTTGTCCTTGCGCCGGCGAACCTCGGCAAAGATTTCCCAATCGGCACGATCTTCCATGCCAAGGCGCTTGCGAATTGCAGGGCTCTGCGTGCGCAGGAAGGGGTTGGATTCGAGTTCGCGGGCGATGGTCGTGGGCAGCGTCGGCTCGCCGCGCGAACGCAGCTCGGCAATCTCCTTTGCCCTCGATTGCAATGCATCGTTCTCGGGCTCGATTGTCAGCGCGAACTTGGCATTGGCCTGGGTATACTCGTGGCCGCAATAAACCTTGGTTTCCGGCGGCAAGGCGATGAGCTTGGAGAGCGAGGCCCACATGTTTTCGGCGGAGTCCTCGAACAATCTGCCGCAGCCGAGGGCGAACAGGGTATCGCCAGCAAAGGCAACGCCGGCGTCCGGTAGCCAATAGGTAATGTGACCGGCTGTGTGACCTGGCGTATCGAGAACACGAGCCTCGAAACTGCCGAACTGGTAGGTATCGCCATCGCCAAGTGCGACGTCGATGCCCGGTATGCGCGCGGCCTCGGCTCGCGGCCCGACAATCGTGCACCCCGTTTCACTCTTTAGCGCATTGTTGCCACCGGTGTGGTCGGCGTGGTGATGAGTGGTCAAAATATGTGTCAGCGTCCAGCCCTTTTGTGCCAGCGCTTGGCGTACCGCCGCAGCCTCGGGGGCATCGATTGAGGCGGTCACGGCCTTTTCCCGGTCGTGGATCAACACGCCATAGTTGTCGCTCAAGCAGGGAAACTGGTGAATTTCGAGCTGAGGCATAGTCGCTGCTCCCTTTGCAGAGGCTTGGCACGAGGGCGCCGCCAGACTAGCATCCACGGGCTTGAGGTCAATCGAGGCCGGCATTGCGTATGGCTCCTGGCGCCTACCGCGTGGTAGTGAGACAACCAGGCTGGCGTCCAGAGATGACCAGTTCAAGCGTTGCCATCGGTTCCGAGCCGCCTGGATGCATCTCGACGTAACAGAACTCATGGCATTTTATGCCAACCAGCCGGGGGCGACGGTCAGGCGCCTGTTGGTGCGCAGGCTGCGATCGCGCTGGCCGAATGTTTCCGGCGAAACGGTCATGGGGCTTGGGTTTGCCACG
>JAUVMS010000125.1 GCA_030600135.1 Hyphomicrobiales bacterium
CCGAGCCCGACCTCGAAGGGCGTGGTGTCGGGATGTGTGTCACCGCCGAACGAAAGCAACCCGCTCTCAATGCGCTCAATGGCATCTGGGCAGCCGGGACCGATACCGTGCTTTTTTCCCATCTTGGCGACGCTGTCCCAGAGCTCTTGTCCCTTGGAGCCGTCGAGAAGATAGAGTTCAAATCCACCCTGCTTGCTCCAGCCGGAGCGCGCCACGACGATGGGAATCTCGTCGACCTTCGTCTTGCGGAACCAGAAGTATTTGAGCGTGCGGACCCAGTTGCCAACGAGATGGGCAATGACGTCCTCGGCCCTTGGGCCCTGGACCGCGAGCGGCGAGACATCGGGTTCCTCGACCTCGACATCGAGGCGGCGTTCGGCGGCTACCGCCTTGGCCCAGAGCAATATGTCGCCGTCGGCAATGGAGAGCCAAAAGCGATCGTCGGCGAGCTTCATGAGAATAGGGTCGCTCAATAGGTAGCCATCATGGTCGCAAATCGGAACATACTTGCCCTGGCCAACCGAGAAACTGGAAAGATTTCTGGGCGTTAGATATTGCGCGAGCTTTGCAGCGTCCGGGCCCAGGAATTCAACCTGGCGCTCGGCCGCTACGTCCCACATGCTGACACCGTTGATAAGGCGCCAGTATTCGCCCTCCGGGTCGCCATATGAGGTCGGCAAATACATGTGGTTGTAGATGGAAAAGGCGGTGGCGCCGGCTTTGACGGTCGCCTCAAAGAATGGGGATCTGCGAACTCTCGGACTCATCGCGATTTGGAATGTCAATAGAACCCTCCCCGGCTTCGATGCCTTGCAACGGACTTCGTGACGTCGCTTATGGGCCTTATCGGCGACCGGGCGAGCTAAATCAATTGGTGTAGGGATGACATATTCGCCAGTACATGGGCCTTGGCCTCAAGGACTGGCGAGCAAAAAGGAAAGCGGCGACCGCTAATCACGACCGCCGCTCATCGATTACTGGGTCTGGTTCTGAGCAAACGCGCTAGCGCACATAGTGAAATTCAACAGTGCGCTGCATTACGGCGATCTCGTCCTGCAAATCGACCGGGAGGTCATTGCGGGTCAGCCCGATATCGGCAAGATCGCGATCCTTCAGGGCGCGAAGCTCGGCGTTGGCATCGTGGCCGTTGAACAGTTCGCGAATGGCCATTGCCAACCGCGTACCGACACTCCTAGCCGTTCCGAGGGTGGTGTCGGCGGGTCGCACGCCGCCGCCGATGGTGGTGGTGAGTGTGCTCATTTTCTGGCTCCGTCTGTTGAACCGGTTTCACCGATTGGCCCTCGCTCGCGAGCGCCGTCTTGACATCGCATATCAGTGAGTTCGCGGGCTTTGAGAAGTGTGATTTCTTGCATATGTGGCATGCAGAAATTGCATAGGCGGAGCAACGGTTTATGCAGGGTTTTCAGGAGTGGTCCAACAACGAGATTCGTGGCCGTTGCAAGGCTCATCAAGGTCGCAAGAATAGGCGCACCAGATCCGCCGTTTCCTCGCGCCCGACGAGTTCAAAATTTTCTCCGAGCCAGCGATCGGCCTCCGTGCGGCCGGCCACGTGAAGATGAGTCAGCAGGGCCCAATCGGGCTTCAATTTGCTCTCGGGCGAAAGCCGCGAGGTGTAGGCGCCTGCGGCGATCAGGTGAAACCTCTGGCGGCGCAGGCCCTCATAGGAGGCGTCGGCTCCGAGAATGCGTACATCGGCGCGGCGGACCGAATCCAAAAGCGCGATATCGCGCAGGAACGGCTGGTTGAAGGTCAAACGGGCGATGTGGCCTGCAATCTCACGTGCCGTTGTCGGCACTTCGGGCTGGCGAACGGGATTGAGCACCACCAGCAGCGTGTCGCGCGCCTTGCTCAATCTTGAGAGTGTCACGAGATCTGGGTTCGCGGAAAAGCCGCCGTCCCAATAGTGTGCCTCACCGATCTTGACGGCGTGATGCAGGGTCGGCAGGCAGGCCGATGCGAGCACCGTATCAACTGAGATTTCATCGTCGCGAAAGACCCGCGCCAGACCGGTGGCGACGTTGGTCGCCGCAATCAGGATGCGAAAAGGCGGCGATTTTGCCAGGGCTTCGAAGTCGATTTGATTCTGCAGCAACGTCTTCAACGGATTGATGGCAAGCGGATTGAGATGATAGGGCGACCAGACGTTGGTGAGATGGCGGATTGAAGAGCCTGCCAGTTGGTCCACGTTCTTGGATCCCGACAGCAACGGATTGAAGCGAATGAATTCTGGTATTCCAGTCTTGTTGATGGCCTCCCAAATCGATGTCAACTTGGCGCGCGCACCATCGGGGCCGCCTTCCAGGTAGCCGGCTGCAAAGGCGACGGCGTTGACGGCGCCTGCACTGGTGCCGCTGACGGTATCGAATTGAAGACGACCGTCCTCGAGGAGGCGATCCAGCACACCCCAGGTAAAAGCGCCATGGGCCCCACCACCCTGTAGCGCGAGGTTGAGCTTGGTTGGAGGCTTGCGAAAGAATGCCAAGCAACGTTTCTCCTATAATCACGCAGTCCGAACCGAAGCCTGCTAACTGGCCTTGATATGGCCGGCCGGCTTGAAGTACCGCAGCTGCTCGGTGGACGATGACGAGAATTTATCTCGGGGCAGTCACAACGGATTGCGACCAAATTCTGGTCGAGGCCATGGCAATCGCGTCTACGCGAAAAATGGCAAACCATGTTGGCTCGATGGATGGCGTCGAAAAGGCATGATCTGTCCGTAACTTGGGCCGATGACGGAACGTTCCTGCAGGGAAGGCTGGAGGCGGCAATTTGTCTATGGCCACGTCTCGAAACCTTGGCGCGGTTCAAGGGCGACGGGCGACGCCGACGAGCCATCGCACGAAGCGATTGACATCGGCGCGGTGAGCCTTGCTCGGGTGATGAACTGCGCAATACGTGTGGCCGATCTCAAGGGCGGGGCCAAAGGGAACGACGAGGCGGTGATCGGCAAGCTCGCGTTCGGCCAGGAGACGCTGGCCCAATGCAACGCCCAGGCCTCGCGAGGCGAGATCGATGGCGAGGCTCGACATTCCCACCCTGTGGCCGCGACCAAGATCAGCCGGACCCGGCAGTCCGACTCTCTCGAACCAGTCGGTCCAACTTGGGAGCGAGGCGAAACTTGAGCCCCAGTCCGTATGGATGAGATCGCCCTCGGCTAGATCCGAGGGCATGTAGTCGGCAAGGCCAAGCCTCTCGACGAACTGCGGCGAGCACATAGGGACCACCTCGTCTTGCAGCAATGGTGTGCAAATGAGATCGGGATAGAGATGGCGGCCATAGCAGATGCGGACATCGACGCCGCGCCTGGCAAAGTCGATCGGGTCTTCCTCGATGCGCACGTCAATACGAATACTCTCCTCATCATGGAGGAAATCGGGGAGGTGGCCGTTCAACCATTTGACCGCCAGGGACGGCAGAACGCTGACGACGAGGCGGGAGCGGACGTCGTCCTCCATGACGCGGGCAGTCAGTCCGGCCAGTTGCCGCAAAGCTTCGGACGCCTCTGAAAAGATTGCTAAGCCTGCATCGGTCAGAGTGATGCGGTTGTTGTGGCGAACGAAGAGCTTCTTGTCGAAATAATGCTCCAGGTTTTTGACCTGCTGGCTGACGGCGGACGGCGAAACCCGCAACTCGCGCGCGGCCAAAACAAAGCCGCCCGTGCGTGCGGCGGCCTCGAAGGCCTTGAGCGCGTTGAGGGGCGGCATAAGGCTAGGCATCGACATCTCCAGAATTAGATTTCCTAACCCAAGGTAGCAAATTTTTGCCGTTGTGGAATAGTTGTTGCCAGTCTACGGTTTTGCTCTTCGTTCTGATGAAAACATGTGTGCGAGACAATGGAACAGTTTCTCGATTTGGTCAGCTACCCCATCCACGATCTGGAAAGTGGGCGAGGACGCGAACTCGTCGAGAGTTGCCGGAGCGAGCTCGCGCAACGGGGCATGTTCAATCTCTACGACTTCGTGCGTCCGGCGGCGCTGGCCAAATGCATTGGCGATGTGAGACCGGCCATCGAAACCGCGTCGTTCACCCATAAGCGTCAGCACAACATTTATTTCCTGCCGCACGTACCGGATCTGGCACCCGACCATCCGGCGCTTCGCGTATGCGAGACCGTTAACCATACGGTTTGTGCCGACCAGATCACGGAAAGTCTGGTTTGCCGGCTCTATCATTGGCCGCCCTTTGCTGCATTCCTGGCTGCGACCATGGACAAGACCGGCCTATTCGCGATGGACGATCCACTCGCCGGCGCCAACGTCATGACCTATCGCGACGGTGAGGCGCTCAATTGGCATTTCGACCGCTCGGAATTCACGACAACGCTGCTGTTGCAGGCGCCGGATGCGGGCGGAGAGTTTCAATACCGCAGCAACCTGCGCACCGACGATGATCCGAACTACGATGGGGTTGCTAGGCTGCTCGTTGGCAACGATCCGGAGATACAGACGATGCCGGTGACAGCCGGAACGCTGAATGTGTTCAAAGGCAAGAATACCGCGCACCGGGTGACACCGGTTGTTGGCCCAATGGAACGCATTATCGCGGTTTTCTCATACTACGAGCGGCCGGGCGTTCGGTTTAGCGACGAGGAGCGCATCGGTTTTTATGGACGCGCAAGTTAAATGGTCGAGATCTTCAAGGACGCGCGCAAGCAGGAATATCTGAACCAAGAGGGCGCGGACAAACCGCTGAAGAGCCCCATACCCGCCGCAACCTTGGAGGCGGCCCGTGCCTATCGGTTGGCGCGGTTGCGCGAGCAGCTCGAGACCCATGACTGCGTAGCGCTTCTGCTCTACGATCCGGTCAATGTTCGCTACGCCTTCGACGCCCCCAACATGCAGGTCTGGTCACTGCACAACGCCGTCCGCTATGCCCTGATCTTTGCCGACGGACCGGGCATCATGTTCGAGTTCAAGGGTGCGGATCACCTGAGCAGCGACAAGCCCGGCATCGACGAAATTCGCCATGCGATTGCCTGGGACTATATGTCCGGCGGCGAGCGTTCCGCGGAGTTTGTGGCGGACTGGAGCGACGAGATTGACCATTTGCTGCGTGCGCATGGTGGCGGAAACAGGCGGTTGGCGGTCGACAGGCTCGAGCCTATGGGGGTTCGCGCACTGGAGGATCATGGGATCGAACTGGTCGAGGGACAACAGCTGACGGAGGTGGCCCGCTCCATCAAGAGCGCCGATGAGCTCACCCTCATGCGCTGGACGATTAGAGTGTGCGAAGCGGGCATGGCGCGTGTTTATGAAAACTCGCTTCCTGGTAAGACCGAGCAGGAAATCTGGGCGGAGCTGCATTGCGAAAATGCCCGCTCCGGTGGCGAGTGGATTGAAACCCGGCTACTGACGTCCGGCGCACGCACAAACCCCTGGTACAGCGAATGCTCGGATCATGTGTGCCGTGAGGGTGATATGATTTCGTTAGATACCGACATGATCGGTCCCTATGGCTATTGCGCCGATCTTTCACGCTCCTGGACCTGCGGCCACACCCGCATGACCACGAAGCAACGCGAGCTCTATGGCGCCGCGCTCGATCAAATCAATCACAACCTATCCGTCCTTCAGGTTGGCATGAGTTTTCGCGCGTTCAACGAACGCTCCTGGCGCATTCCGGAAAAGTACCAACCTTATCGCTATACGGTGGCGCTACACGGGGTAGGGATGGCGGACGAATGGCCGCTCGTGCTGCTGCACCCCGACTTTGGCGGGGCCTATGGCGGTCGATTTGAAGAGAATATGGTGGTTTGCGTCGAAAGCCTCATTGGCGAGGTGGACAGTGAATGCATCAAGCTGGAGACGCAGGCCGTGTTGACGCCGCAAGGGGCCGAACGTCTCGACAGCTTTCCATGGGAGGATATTTGAGGGTGGCACATTCGGCTTTGCAATCAATCTCCCAGGCGTTCGTGGAAAATCAGCATCGGTCCTATGGCGAAGCCCGATCGATGCCGGGTGCGTTCTATGCCGATCCCCAAATGCTCGCGTTCGAGAAACAGCATCTATTCGGGAGCGAGTGGATTTGTGTCGGGCGTGTCGAGGAAATTCCGCAGCCCGGGGATTTCATGACATTCGACATTGTGGACGAACCCGTCTTGCTCATACGCGGCGAGGATCATCAGGTGCGCGCCCTGTCGAACGTGTGCCGGCATCGTGGCGCTATTATCGCAGCGGGCGCAGGTCGTGTTAAAAATCTGATCTGCCCCTATCACCATTGGGCCTATGACCTGACGGGGCGATTGCGTGGCGCTCCACACATCAGCGAGCGCGACGACTTCGATCCAAAATCGTGTCGCTTGCCGCAATTCCAATGCGAAGAGTGGTTGGGATTTTTGTTCGTCACGCTCGATCCGGATGCGCCAGCGCTTGCGCCTCAGCTTGCTGGCATCGAGGCAATGATCAAGAACTATCACATGGAAGAAATGAAGCTTCGTTATCTGGCGAACGAGGTGTGGGAGACAAATTGGAAGTCGCTCATGGAAAATTTCATGGAGGGGTATCATCTGTCGCCGCTCCACCGAACGACGCTGCACAAGGTCAACCCAACCAACCTTTGCCGGCACTTTCCTCCGGGTGATAAGTATTTCGGATATCTTGCCGGATTCTCTCCGTCATTGCCGAGGTCTGAAAATGGTCACCCCGACCTGACAGACGAGGAAGTGGAAACCTGCGTCATGTATGCCATTCCACCCGGCCTCGCCGTCGGTGGTGCGGGCGATTACAGCTCGTTTCTGTGCATTCAACCGGAGGCGGTCGATCGCGTCCGGGTCAAGCTAGGGCTCATCTTCTTCGGCGAGACGTGGCAGCAACCACAGGTCGACCGAGCCGTCGAACTGTTCCAGGATACGATGCAGGAGGACAAGGACGTCCTGGTCAATCTCCAGCGCGGCCAGAATTCACGCTTTCACGAGGTTGGCCCGCTCGCGCCTGCCGATTTTGAGGGACCCATTTGGGATTTCTATCAGTACCTTGGTCGAATGCTCGGCCCGACACTCAGCAAGCTCGCATCAGCAAATGGATCGTAGCGTGACGACTGGTGCCGCCTGCCGGTGCGAAAATCATAACCTCAGCCACCCTTTGACGGGGACGCAGGTTGCCGTTAGGCATGGTTGCAAGCGCGCTCCGTTTGCGCGCCGAGCAACGGATAAGTATGCACCAGCTAGAGCCATGCCCACGAAAGCCAGCCCAACGGCACGCCGCATGCCGCGATATGCGCGAAAGCAAGCACCGGTACGCAGGGAGCAATTGATCGAGGCGGCGATCCGCTGCCTGGGTGAAGGCGGGATGTCGGCCTTCACGATCGATCGAATTTGCCGCGAGGCCGCGGTTTCGCGGGGGCTGATCAATCATCATTTCGGTAGCAAGGATGAGCTTTTGGCATGCGTCTATGAGACCATGACCGACTATTTGGTGCAGTCACCGAAAGCGGCGCTGGAGCGCGCGGATTTGAGTCCCGGCGATCGTCTGCGAGGCATGATCGAGGCAACGTTCGCCGAGGATACGTTCGACAAGTCGAAGCTGCGCGTGTGGCTTGCGCTGTGGGGACAGGTTTCCACCAACCAGAGGTTGCACGCCATTCACCAAGCTCGCTATCGCCAGTATCGCGCACGCCTGGCGAGGGCGATCGAGCAAGTTGCAAGCGACAGGAAACGCGATGTCGATGCCAATCGGCTTGCTACGACCTTGATCGCGCTCATCGACGGGTTGTGGTTGGAGTGGTGCCTAGCGCCGAATTTGCTGACACACGGTGATGCGAAGATAGCCTGCTACAACCTCATCGAACCTTGTGTCGGGTCGATTTGTCAGTTATCGGATGGTGACTAACTTGGTGGCCGCTAAATGATCGATCTACAGCGATATTTCCGTTTGCGTGGGGAGGCTTATTCGGCTAGTTTTGCTTGTTGTATGAGCGTTCAACAATCGCTTTGGTTGGCCCGATTGCGGCCACTTTGATGGGTGGCTTTGAAGATCAAAGACGTACAGTCGAAACGGGAGGAATTAATGAGCACGGACACTGGCAAGAGCCGAATAAGAGTGCCGAGCACTGAGATCAGCTTTGAGGAGATTTCACGTACCGACCGCGAGGCGGTTTTAGGCGCACTGCGGCGCGGGGCGACTCGTCGCGAAGTGATGGGTTGGCTGATGGCCATGGGAGCCACGGTCGCCACCGCCGGCAGCATCGTAACGGCGGCTGGCAAGGCCCTTGCACAAACGCCCAAGCGTGGCGGCTCGTTGCGATGCGCAATGGCGCTACATGGCCCATCCGATACGCTCGACCCGCAATTGGTCACCTCGGCCATCGATTATGTGCGTGGCCGCGCAACCTACAACAACCTGGTCCAGCTCGACGATAACATCGTACCTCAGCCCGAGCTCGCCGAGGAGTTCTCACCGAGCGACA